>NZ_CANG01000938.1:0-1512 GCF_000309315.1 Sedimentibacter sp. B4 | reverse complement strand
AATGAAAAAATAAAACTGGGCGGCGGACAAAAGGCAATAGACAAACAGCATGAAAGCGGCAAACTGACTGCCAGGGAAAGAATTTTAAAACTCCTTGATGAAGGAAGTTTTTCTGAAATTGATGCTTTTGTTGAACACAGATGCGTTAATTTTGGAATGGACAAAAAGAAATATCCCGGCGAAGGAGTTGTGTCAGGATACGGAACTGTTGATGGAAGATTAGTATACATATATGCCCAGGATTTTACGGTTATTGGAGGATCCCTGGGAGAAATGCACGCTGCAAAAATCGTGAAAACTCAGGAAATGGCTCTTAAGGTTGGAGCTCCTATAATCGGTATAAACGATTCAGGCGGAGCAAGAATACAGGAAGGTGTTGATGCTCTGTCAGGCTACGGCAAGATATTTTTCAACAACACCATAGCCTCAGGAGTAATACCTCAGATTTCTGTAATATTAGGACCATGTGCAGGAGGAGCAGTTTATTCACCTGCCATAACAGATTTCATATTCATGGTTCAAAATACCAGCAAAATGTTCATAACAGGTCCAAACGTAATAGAAACAGTAACAGGAGAAAAGGTGTCTGCAGAAAAGCTTGGCGGAGCAATGACTCACAACAGCATAAGCGGAGTGGCACATTTTCTGGATGATTCAGAAGAAGAATGCATAGAACACATAAGAACACTTTTAAGCTTTCTTCCTCAGAATAACCATTGAAACTTCACCTGCTAAGGTATCTCTTGATGATTTGAACAGAATAGATGAAGCATTAAATGAAATAGTGCCTGAAAATCCAAATAAGGCTTATGACATGAAAGATGTGATTTATTCATTGTCAGACAACAAGGAGTTCATGGAATATCAGCCATACTTTGCAATGAACGTTGTTACAGGATTCATGAGATTAAACGGAAAAAGTGTAGGCGTAATAGCAAGCCAGCCAAAGGTTCTGGCAGGATGTCTTGATATAAATGCTTCAGACAAAGCAGCAAGGTTCATAAGGACATGTGATTCATTCAACATACCGCTTCTTACATTGATGGATGTTCCGGGATTTTTGCCGGGAACACATCAGGAATACGGCGGAATAATAAGACATGGAGCAAAAATGCTCTATGCATATTCAGAAGCAACAGTGCCAAAGGTAACAGTAATAACAAGAAAAGCATACGGCGGATCATATATAGCAATGTGCAACAAGGAACTTGGAGCCGACATGGTGCTTGCATGGCCAACAGCAGAAATAGCAGTAATGGGACCGGATGGAGCAGCAAACATAATATTTAAAAATGAAATAGCTGAGGCCGAAGACCAAGAACGCAAAACGTAAGGAAAAAATAGAGGAATACAGAAATACAGTGGCAAATCCGTACACGGCAGCAGCAAGAGGCTATGTGGACCAGGTAATAGAGCCGTCAGAAACAAGAAAAAGAATAATAAGCGCATTTGACATGTTGTCAGGCAAAAGAGAATTAAGACCTGTAAAAAAACATGGCAATATTCCTCTGT
>NZ_CANG01000939.1:0-219 GCF_000309315.1 Sedimentibacter sp. B4 | reverse complement strand
CGCTCCGGTGACGGTGACCGTCACGGTCACCGTGGGCAGCACCGAGCCGCTGCAGCCGGCCAGGGTCGCGCAGAGGCAGGTGATCGTGCCCAGCCTGGCCCATCGCCGCATCACGCGCCGACCGTACCGCCGACGACACCCGGACGGGGGCCGATACCGCGGATCACGCCTCGGGCGAGTCCTCCCCGGACTCCGGATCGGGGGTACCTCCAGGGGATA
>NZ_CANG01000940.1:0-228 GCF_000309315.1 Sedimentibacter sp. B4 | reverse complement strand
TAACTGCTGCCGATGGCCTACGAGGGCCTCGACGCCTGGGGCGTGGACCCGGTCGTGCGCGACCGACTGCTCGGCGTGATCGAGGGGCGGTGCCTGACCGGCCGCAACGGCGCCGACTGGCAGGTCGCCGCGGTCCACAGGCTCGAGGAGCGCGGGGCGTCCCGGATGGACGCGCTGCGCGAGATGCTCGCCGCCTATGCCGTCCGGATGCACTCCAACGAGCCCGTG
>NZ_CANG01000941.1:0-15861 GCF_000309315.1 Sedimentibacter sp. B4 | reverse complement strand
CCTCTGCTTGAAAATTCCGCAATTGAATCATCATTTGTTTCAACTGTGCGCCCGTCATCAAGAGCTCCTACGGAAATTACGTACCTGCTGGTTGCCGGAGACAGTATGGTGTTTCTCATGGGTCCGCTGTTTCCTACTGCTGCAACAACTATGAAGTTGTTGTCTATAGCCCTGTTTGCTGCTTTAACCAATGGGTCTCTCCTTTCTCTGTACTGAGCAATGGCTCCCAGAGAAAAATTGATTATTCTTGTTTTATAAACCTCCCTGTTTTCAATTATCCACTGGACAGTTGATAAAATGTCTGATGTGTTTCCATTTCCGCTTTCATCAAGAACTTTCACTGAAAGAATATTTGCTTCCGGTGCAATTCCTTTGTACTTACCCTTTGACGAATAGCCGTTTCCGGCAAGTATTCCTGCGCAATGAGTTCCGTGTACAGTAAGACAAAATAAAAGAATGTTGAAAATAAAAGAAACGTAATTCTATATTTTAATATCTGTTTCCCAAAAGTCATTCAAAAGGCTTACTTGGAGTACTCTTTTTTCAATCTATTCAAAATATTTATGATTATAAGATGTTTTGACTTGCAAAAAAATACCTATATAATACAAAACAAGAGGATCCTATTTTGGACCTACTCTTGTAAAAAATTATCTTTAATAATTATGTCAGTTTTTGTATTTAAACTTGAAACGGTCTCTACGTATATCTTGTAACAACATTGATAAAATTATAAAATTTTTTATTAAGAATTACAAGAAAAATTCAATCTGATGCAACAACTCAAGTGCAAAATATTATTAATGAAACGGATTTCAAGGTTAAAATTCATCCGTATAACGGGTACCAGTTTTGGACAAAGTTTAACACGCACATTCCATTGTAGTTATACTTTATCGTGTTAAACTTTTCGTGTCCAAACTTTTATACTACCAATATAGCCCTTTTAATATGTGGTTACTATAATTTTATTGAGCATAACCTAAACTTAAAGATATTTGATTAGAAACAATACATATTTCTTTTGATAGTTTGTCAAAATGCTCTTCAAAATAACTTTTTTCCATATCTGAAACACTTATGCCGGCAATAATAGTACCAGTATAATCTCTAATAGGAGCTGCAATACAATAGAAATTATTAAAATATTCACTTCTATCTACGGCGTAACCATTCTTTTTTATTTCATTTAGTTCTTCTAAAATAATTTCCTTTGAAGTTATAGTGTTGCTTGTAAATGGTTTAAAAGTAATACTATCTAATATTTGTTGGATTTGTTCTTCTTGCATACCAGATAGAATAACTTTGCCTATAGCTGAAGCGTAAACAGGTAAAGTGTAATTGACTGGTAGCATAGGTGAAGAAGAAATTCTTGAATTTACCTGGTTTTGGCTTAAGAGCATAAGCACAGAATTAGGTTTTTTAAATACACCTAAATTTATAGATATATGATATTTATTATTTATTTCTTTTGCATAATGCTCTACTACTGAGGTAAATGGAAATTTATACTTATAATGCAAGCCGATTTCAAAAAGACGATATCCTATCGAATATTTTCCCGTCGATGAATTTTTTTCGATGTAATTTTTATTCGATAAGGTATTTAAAGAAGAATAGATAGTTGTTCTATTTACTTTTAAGGCATCACTAAGTTCCTGAGCAGACATTGGAACTGGATTTTTTGCTAAAACATCAATTATATCTAGAGAACGTTCTAAAGATTTAAGTGTAGATTTATTATTTTCGGTCATGGTTATTAAAAATCCTCCTATATAAGACTTATTTAAGATTTTTATCTTAATATTTTGCTATTTAGATAAATTTATATATAAATACTATAATACTTATTGACAAAAATTGCAACAGTGTTATAATAATATCAACACAATGTCAGAATACACAACAATATGTTCGTAAAAAAGAAGAAAAGTTCTATATGCCAAAAAGTTGCACAATTCAAAGGAGAATTAGACTATATGGGAATTTATGATGATAAAATTAATAATAAACACAATTATGTAATATTAGGAGAGTCAGGTAGTGGCAAAACAGAAATTGCATTAAATCTTGCTATCGAATTGTCTAGTTTATCTAAAAAGGATGTTTATTTTTTTGATATGGACCAGACAAAAGGACTTTTTCGTGCAAGAGATTATAAGGATGAATTAATTAAAAATGGTGTTAAGTTTGTAGATACCTTCGAGTTTATGGATTCTCCAATAATACCGACTGGTATTTCAGGAGCATTAAATAATAAAGAAATTATTTGTGTATTTGATGTTGGTGGAAATGCAGTAGGGGCTAGAATGATTGGACAATTTTCAAAATATTTTACTATAGAGAACACAGATATTTTTTATGTAATTAATCCATTTAGACCGTTTTCAGAAGACATAAAAAATATTAATACTACTATGGAGTATATATTGTCAATGGCAAATGTTAATCAAGAGATGGTAAAGATACTTTGTAACCCTTGTATGGGAGACGATACATCTGAAAAAAATGTATTAGATGGATACACATGGTTACGAGAAAAATTAACAGAGACAGGAAAACAAATATATGCATTAATAATTAGTAATGGTGTAAATATAGATGATTTTATAAAGGAAGTAAAATGTATTATAGCTTCTATTAATATTCATATTGAATATATTAGATAAATTATAAGTCAAATCAATCAAGACTTGATAGTTTAAACAAATTTTATAAAAAGGATGGTGTATTATGGCTAAATTGGAATTTAATATTGAAGCATGTAAAAGCTGTGGTTTCTGTATTAAGGTATGTCCAAAGAATGTTCTAGATATTGGAGAACATGTTAACAAAAAAGGATATAAGTATGTTATTGCAAAAAATCCTGAAAACTGTATTGGGTGTAGTATGTGTGCAACTATGTGTCCGGATGTAGTAATTGAAATGTATAAATAAATCATGGAGGTATAGCAATGGATAGAAAGTTTATGAAAGGCTGTGAAGCTATAGCAGAAGCAGCAGTTAGAGCAGGATGCCGTTTTTTTGCGGGTTATCCTATAACACCGCAAAATGAAATACCAGAGTATATGGCAAGACAATTACCAAATGTAGGAGGAACATTTGTACAGGGTGAAAGTGAAGTAGCATCTGTGAATATGATTTATGGAGCTGCTTCAACAGGAACATTGTCAATGACATCTTCATCAAGTCCTGGAATAAGTTTAAAGTCTGAAGGAATATCGTACTTAGCAGGTGCTAGATTACCATCGGTCGTAGTAAGTGTAATGAGAGCTGGCCCTGGTATCGGAACTATTCAACCAGCACAGACTGATTATTTACAAGCTACAAAAGCGTCAGGTCATGGAGGATTTAAAACTATTGTTTTAGCACCGGGTACTTTACAGGAAGCGGTTGATTTTACTTATAAAGCATTTGAATATGCTCAGAGAGACAGAAATCCAGTAATAGTAGCTCCAGATGGATTTTTAGGAGCAATAATGGAACCGGTTGAGTTACCACCATATAAAGAGCTTCCTGAAACACCTGGTTGGGCAACAGTAGGAAGTGGAGACAGAGATCATATTAATATTGTTTTAAGCGGGAATTTGTTAGAAAAAGATCAGCAAATATTTAATGAACAATGTGCAAAAATGTATGAGCGTTGGGCAAAAGAAGATGTTCAGGTTGAAGAGTATATGGTTGAAGATGCAGAGTATATATTAACTGCTTATGGTACTTCTGGGCGTATATGTAAATCAGCCGTTGATGCATTAAGAAATCAAGGTATAAAGGTAGGACTAATAAGACCTATAACTATAAATCCATTCCCATATGAGTCGTTCAAAAAATTAGATGAAAAACAGGTAAAATGTATAATAGATGTTGAAATGGCTATTCCAGCACAAATGATAGAAGATGTTAAATTAGGTACATGTGATAGAATTCCTATTGATACAGTATTAACATCGGGAGGTATTATTATACCACAAAAAGCTGTTATAGAAAAAGTGTTGCTATTAGCTAAGGAGGGACAATAATGGAAAAAATATACTCAAGACCAGAATCAATTAATAAAGGCATTAGTGGATATTGTCCAGGTTGTATGCATAGCACAATTACTAAAATAGTTGCTCAAGCAATTGATGAATTACAGCTACGAGAAAAAACTGTATGTATTTTGCCAGTTGGATGTAGTACTTTAGGAGCTGTTTATTGGAATTTAGATATGATAGCTGCTTCTCACGGTAGAGCACCGGCTGTAGCAACGGGAGTTAAACGTTGTAAGCCTGAGAGTGTTGTATTTACATATCAAGGTGATGGGGACTTAGCATCTATAGGTATGTCTGAAATAATGCATGCAGCAAATCGTGGTGAAAAAATTACAACGATATTTGTTAATAATAGTATATATGGTATGACTGGTGGCCAAATGGCTCCAACTACTTTAGTTGGACAAAAGAGTACAACTAGTCCTTTAGGCCGTAACCCAGAAACAGAAGGATATCCGATTAAAATGTGTGAATTGATTTCTCAACTTCAAAGTCCTGTTTATGTAGCGAGGTTTGCAGTTGATACACCAGCTCATATTAATCAAGCAAAAGCAGGTATAAAAAAAGCATTTCTAAATCAGCTAAACAATAAAGGTTTTTCATTTATAGAAATTCTTTCTAACTGTCCAACCAACTGGGGAATGTCACCATTAGATACATTGGAATATATAAAAGAGAAAACTATGAAGGAATTTCCTTTAGGCGTATTTAGGGATAAGGAGGATTAATTTATGTTAACAAGTCTTTTAGTAGCGGGCTTTGGTGGACAAGGCGTAATGATGATAGGTAAACTTATCGGTGAATGTGCATTTGAGCAAGGAGTTAATGTAACTTTCCTTCCATCGTATGGTCCTGAACAACGTGGTGGTACAGCAAATTGTACTGTTATATTATCAGATGAAGCAATAGGCTCACCTGTATCTGACGAATTAGATGTATTGTGTGCAATGAATCAGCCTTCACTAATTAAATTTGTGGAAAATGTAAAGCCTGGTGGTGTAATTATTGCAAACAGCTCATTAGTAGATGTCAGTGTTATAGAAAGAAAAGATGTAAAGATTATAGATATTGATGCTGATACTATTGCTTATGAGATTGGTTCTAATAAAATTGCTAATATAATAATGTTTGCAGCATATATGGAAATTTCTAATACTATGCCAATGGATAGTGTTAGAGAACTTGTTCTTAAAAAATTAGGCAAAAAGCCAGAATTTGTAAAATTAAACGCGGAAGCATTTGATAAGGGTGTAGAAATAGCGAAAATAGCGTTTTTGAAATGATAGAGTCAAATATAAATAAAGAGCTATAATCTAGAAAGTATAATTTTTATGTTTTATCATTCTTAGGCAAAGTCGAAGAATCTCATGATTTCAATTTTTTTAGAGATTCTTCACTGCTTTCAAAATGACATGAACTGGCTTTCTAGTAAATAATGATGTTTATTAATGAATATAGAATTTATTTGCAATTAATTTTAGTAGTAATTTGCAACTGTACAGATAGCATAGCTTCAGCGGTAATATTTACTGCAATATTTCACTGATATTAACTAGATGTGTAGCTGAAAAATATGGTTGTCCTAAATATGATTTATAAAAAGCAAACTAAGTAGTAAAGGATGTTAATTATGAATAGATATAAAGTTGAATATGAAAGTAAATTATGTAGTTTTGAAGAAAGTTACAATTTAATTCAAGATGGCGATGTTATAGGAACAGGTTTTGCTGTAATGGAGCCGATGGGATTTTTGAAGGATTTGCATACAATTAGCCATAGAATTAATAAAGTAACTTTACTTCATAGCTTAGATATGGGGAAATACAAAATTTTAACGGACAAAGAGCACAATAAAAAATTTCATATAACTTCATGGTTTTTGATGAATTCAGGAAGACAAGCATTAAAGGCAAACAATATAGAATATGTTCCAGGAAATTTGCATAATGCTGCTACAAGGCAGATAGAGGTGGAACCAATAGATATATTTGTTGCTACAGTTACCCCAATGGATGAACATGGGTATTTTAGATTTTCATTGTCTAATATTGGAGAGCACCAATGGTCACAAAATGCGAAAAAAGTTATTTTAGAAGTTAATCCAAATTTACCTAATGTTTATGGAGATAATGAAATTCACATTAGTCAAGTTGATAAGATTATTGAATGTGATAGGCCTATACCAATACTAGATTCAGGAGAAATTAGTGAAATAGATGAAAAAATTGGTGTTAATGTAGCATCTTTGGTTGAAGATGGTTCTACTATTCAGTTAGGAATAGGCGCCATACCAGATGCTGTATCGAAGGCTTTTAAAAACAAAAAAGATATAGGTGTGCATACAGAAATGATAACTAACAGTATTGTAGAACTTGTTGAGGCTGGTGTTATTACTGGCAATAAAAAGACTCTGCATAAGGGCAAGATTGTTGGAACTTTTGCACTCGGAAATAATAGATTATATAATTTTATGAATAACAATCCGGGAGTAATGATATTGCCAGGTTATTATGTAAATGATCCACATGTTATCGCTCAAAATGATAATATGGTTTCTATAAATACCGCAATAACAGTAGATTTCTGTGGACAAGTATGTTCAGAGTCAATCAATACTAAACAATATAGTGGAAGTGGCGGACAGAGTGATACAGCTACTGGAGCAATCCATGCTAAAAATGGACGCTCAATAATAGCTTTAAGGTCTACAGCTAAAGATGATACGGTTTCTACAATATTACCGTGCTTGCCACTAGGTTCTATTGTTACATTATCTAGAAATAATATTGATTATATAGTAACTGAATATGGAATTGCTCTAATGAAAAATCAATCGGTAAAACAAAGAACAATTAATTTAATCAATATAGCACATCCTAAATTTAGAGATGAACTAAGATTGCAAGCAGAAAAATTACAATATATATAATTAGTTTTATCGGTACTAAATATTAACAATTGTTAAATGAATATGTCTAACATATAATAAGTTAAATTGTTTTTGTTTTAACTACGTAAAGTAATACTCTAAATGAATGATTATAGTTTGTTTTTTACTGTATTTTTGTTTTAGTTTATTATTATTTTTTTTACGAAATTATTATAATGTAAAGGATGGTTAATATGGAAGGAAGAAAAAGTAACGCAATGAAAGATGGTATTACAAGAATTGGATGCAGAGCCTTGTTAAAAGGTGCTGGATTTATCGATAAGGATATAGAAAATCCTTTAATTGGTATAGCTAATTCTTGGACAGATGCATTCCCTGGACACATGCATCTAAATCAAATTAGTAATGCAGTAGCTCAAGGAGTGTATGCAGGTGGCGGAACTCCGATAACTTTTTCTACTATAGCAATTTGTGATGGATTATGTAATGGTATGGATGGTATGAAATATTCATTACCTAGTAGAGAAATAATTGCTGATTCTGTAGAGGCAGTTGCCTCAGCGCATAATTTTGATGCATTAGTATTTGTATGTGCTTGTGATAAAATAGTTCCTGGAATGTTAATGGCAGCTTGTAGGCTAGATATACCATGTATATTTGTAAATGGCGGACCTATGTTGCCGGGCAGGTATATGGATAGAAAATTAGATTTAACAAGTTTAGGAAAAGCTGCCGGAGAATTTTTAACACAAAAAATAGGTAGAGATGAGTATGATGCAATTGAAAATAATTCCTGTCCTGGATGTGGTTCGTGTGCAGGTATGTTTACTGCGAATTCTATGGGGTGTATGACAGAAATTTTAGGAATGGCACTACCAGGCAATGGAACTATACCAGCAGTTGATGCTGCTAGAATTAGACTTGCTAAAGAATCAGGTAGAAAAATAATAGAAATATATAAAGAAAATATAAAACCTTCAGACATAATAACTAAAGAAACACTTGATAATGCAATTGCTATAGATATGTTAATTGGCTGTTCAACCAATACTACTCTACATTTACCAGCCATAGCATCAGAATTAGGGATTAAAATTAGATTAGAAGATTTTGATCGCATAGGAGATAAAGTTCCAAGTGTTTGTAGATTATCACCTGCGGGAGAATACTATTTAGCTGATTTGCATTACGAAGGAGGTATATCTGCACTTATTAAAGAAGGTATTGAGGGTGGATTAATCAATGGAGAATGTAAAACAATTTTAGGAAAGACTCTAAATAATATTGTTGTGGATGTAGTAGTAAAAAATAGTGATATAATTAGACCTTTAAATAATCCTTATTTAAAAAATGGTGGATTAACAATATTAAGGGGCAATTTAGCACCAGAGGGAGCGGTAATTAAAGCAAATGCGGTAGACAGTAGTATGTTTACTCATAAAGGAACGGCTAGAGTTTTTAATAGTGAAAAAGAAGCTATGAAAGCTGTTATGGATAGAAAAATAGCAAAAGGTGATGTTGTGGTAATTCGTTATGAAGGACCTAAAGGCGGACCTGGTATGCAGGAAATGGCAACTTTAATAGCTATTATGCAAGGCATGGGTTTAGATGATGGAATATCATTAATAACTGACGGAAGATTCTCAGGAATAACAAGAGGTGCTTCAATCGGACATGTCAGTCCTGAAGCAGCAGTTGGCGGGCCTATTGCTTTAGTAGAAGATGGAGATATTATAGAATACAATATAGGCAAAAAGTCTTTAAATGTTCTAGTTTCAGACGACGAATTAGAACTTCGCAGATCTAATTGGATAAAAGCAGAACCAAAAGTGAAGAAGGGTTATTTGGCAAGATATGCTGAACATGTAACATCAGTTTATGAAGGTGCAGTTTTAAAATATAATAAATAATTTAAATATTTAATTAGGAGGATAGTGTATGAGTGTTATTAATTCTATTTTAGATAAGGTAGAGTTACCTAATATGGTTAAAGTTAAACAAAAGTTTGATAGGACAATCATTGAAGATATACCTGCGGAAGTTATTAAACAACTTAATCGTGACGAGATAAGAAATAAGATAAAACCAGGCATGAAAATTGCTGTAGCAGTTGGAAGTAGAGGAATTGCAAGTATTTCGTTAATTGCTAAAACAGTACTTGATTTTATTAAACAAAATGGAGCGGAGCCTTTTATAGTACCAGCTATGGGGAGTCATGGTGGAGCAACTGGAGAAGGCCAAAAAGAGTTTTTAAATAATTACGGAATTAATAAAAAAACAATGGAAGTAGAAATAAAAAGTTCTATGGAGGTTGTGCCTGTTGGTGTTAATGAAGATGGAATTACAGTTTATATCGATAAAAATGCTTTTGAGGCAGACGGAATTATTATTTTAAATAGAATAAAACCTCATCCTGCGTTTAGAGGAAATTATGAGTGCGGTTTAATGAAAATGTTAACCATAGGTCTAGGAAAACAACAAGGCGCCGAAGTTTGCCATATTCAAGGCTTTGGTAAAATGGCTAGAAATGTAGAGATGTTTGCAAGATGCATTATTGAAAATGTAAATTTAATTGCTGGCCTTGCAATTATAGAAAATGCATATGATCAGACTCGTGAGTTATATGGACTAACTCCTAATGAAATAATAGAGAAAGAACCCGAATTACTTAATAAAGCAAGGTCTTTATTACCAAGAATTATTCCAGAAAAACTTGATGTCTTGGTAGTGGACAAGATAGGTAAGAATTTTGGTGGTGATGGAATGGATGCTAATGTTACGAGAGTATTTTTATCACCAGCAGTTCCAAATGATCCTGGAGCACCATCTAGAATAGTTGCTTTAGATTTAAGTGATGAAACACATGGTAATGCTATGGGTATGGGAATTGCAGCTAGTACAACTAGAAGATTATTTAACAAAATAGATATGGAAGCAACTTATCCTAATTCGTTGACAGCATCAGCACCAGAGGCTTCAGCTATTCCATCTGTGTTTGGAAGTGATGAATTAGCTATAAAAGCGGCAGTTAAATTTGCATATGATGCGAATCGTAGCAAATTAAGAATAGTGAGAATTCCAAATACATTGCATATTGAATATATAGAAGTTTCTGAAGCTTTAATAGATGAATTAAAAGAACGTGAGGATATAGAAATTATTAGTGCAAAACACAGCTGGCAATTTGACAATAGTGGAAATTTATTTTAGCTGATAAATAAATTTATATTTTAAAACTTAGGAGGAGAATTATATGAGAATAATGAAAGGCGTTAATAAAATTCCAGGAGGAATAATGGTTGTACCACTATTTATAGCCGCTGCAATAAATACGTTTATACCTGATATTTTAAATATAGGTACAATGACCACAGCGTTTTTTTCAAAGGCGGGAACTGCAACTTTGATAGGTATGGCTTTATTTTGTACAGGAACACAATTGAAAATTAAAGAAACACCAGAAGTATTAAAAAGAGGTTTTGTCTTATTAATTGCAAAATTTTTAGCAGGATTTATTATTGGCTTATTAGTTGGTAAGTTCGGTGGTGCTGCAGGCTTTTTTGGAATATCAGCTTTAGCAATTTATAGCGCGGTTACAAATAGTAATGCAGGATTATATATCGCATTAATGGGAGATTATGGAGATAAAAAAGATATTGGTGCTGTAAGTATTTTAGCATTAAATGATGGTCCTTTTATGACGATGATAGCACTAGGAGCTTCGGGTGCTGCCGATATACCTGTAATGATAGTTGTATCTACAATTGTACCAATGATTGTTGGATGTATTTTAGGCAATTTAGATGATGAAATAAGTCAATTTTTCAGATCGGGAACTATCATAGCAGTACCAATGTTTTCGTTTTGTTTAGGAGCTGCTATTAACTTTAATATGATTTTTGCATCAGGCTTTTCAGGAATACTTTTAGGTATTATAACAGTTGTATGTAGTGGTGGGTTATCAATATTAGCGGATAGATATATTTTGAAAAGACCAGGATATGCTGGGGCTGCAATATCTACTGCTGCCGCAAATGCAGTTGCTACACCTGCAGCGGTAGCATTAGCAGTGCCTGCTTTAGCAGATGTAGTGCCTGCTGCAACTGCTCAAATTGCTACGGCAGTTATATTTACAGCAATTTTTTCGCCTATGTTAACTGCTTGGGTTGCTAAAAAGTTTGGATGTCCTAAATATGATAATCTAAAAGTTGAGGAGTTATTATAAATGGTAAATTATATTAAAATAAATGAATATGATAATGTAATTATTGCACTTGATGATCTTAAGATGGGTAATATTCTTGAAACCAGTAGTGATGGAAATATACAAATTATAAACAACATTCCAAAATTTCATAAAGTTGCAATTAGAGACATAAAAAAAGATGAAATGATTATCAAATATGGCAGTTTAATTGGATATGCTACAGTGGATATAAAAAAAGGTAGTCATGTACATATACATAATATTGATTCAGCAAAGGCTATGGTATAGTGAGGAGGTACTATGGAAACTTTTAAAGGATATATAAGAAAAAATGGTGGAGTTGGAATTCGAAATCATGTATTGATAATACCAACTGTTTCCTGTGCAAATGGTGTAGCAAAAATGATTGAAAAAGCTGTTCCTGAAACAATAGCTTTATATCATGGTGCTGGATGTGGAAAAGGTCCAGAAATACAAATGCACAGCAGGTTGTTGGAGAATATAGGTAAAAATCCAAATACATTTGCTGTAGTTTATGTTGGATTAGGTTGTGAGACATTAAATGCAAGAAAAATTGCAGAAAATGTAAAAATCATAAATTCTAATACTTTTGCTACAGTTATACAAGAAGATGGTGGAACATTAAAATCATCTGAGATGGCAATAGAATTTGTAAAAGAGATGGTTGAAAAAAGAAAAGGATTAGTAAGAGAAGATGTTCCATTTAGCAAGCTTACTATAGGGCTAGAATGTGGTGGTTCTGACGCATTATCAGGTATAACAGCTAATCCAGCCATAGGATTTTTATCAGATTGGATAGTAAATCAAGGTGGCAGAACTATACTTACAGAGACAACAGAGTTTTTAGGAACTAAAGACAGTCTAGGTAAGCAAGGTGCTACTACAGAGATTTGTAAACAAATTTGCTATTTGATAGATAAAGGGGAAAGACACGCTGTGGAAATCTTGGGACCAGGTGCTTCAAGAGTAATTTCTCCAGGAAATATGGACGGAGGCATGTCAACAATCCAGGAAAAGTCTCTTGGATGCATAAGAAAAGCAGGACATTCGTTGGTTCAAGAGATTTTAGAACATGGTGAAATTCCAACAAAGCAAGGATTATGCATTATGGATGGCCCTGGTTATGATACAGAATCTATGACAGGATTATGTGCTGGTGGTGCTCAGCTAACTATATTTAGTACAGGAAGAGGAAACCCTGTAGGATTTCCATGTATGCCTGTTATAAAGGTTACAAGTAATAGCAATATATTTAATAGTATGCCTGGTGATATGGATATAAATGCTGGGGTAATTTTAGAAGGTGTTACTTTGGAGGACTTAGGCAATCAAATAATAGAATATGTAAAAGATATTGCAAATGGAGAATTGACTAAATCTGAATTGAATGATCAAGGTGGTATTTTATGCTTATATAGTTATTCAAGATCATTTTAATTTGTAAATCTTATTAAATTAATATTAAATAATTTATGAACTGGTTGAGTACAATTAAGGAATAATTATTAAAAATAGAATTAATCCACATTCAGCGGTTAGAGAGAAATATGAATGTGGGTTAATTAAAGAAGAGAGGAAATTAAAATGCAAATAACAGGTCTTTTATTAGCAATTTTTTTATTAATGTATTTAACGTATAGAGGTTTTCATTTATTTCCAACTAGTATCTTTGCTGGATTTATAGTAATTATTACAAATGGTATAGGTATTTGGGAAGGGTTAAGCGTAAATTATGCAAACTCTTTTGCAGCTTTTGTTATTAATTATGGATTCGTTTTATTATTTGGAGCTATTTTTGGACAAATCATGGCAGAAACAGGATGTGCTAAATCTATATCCTATAAGATAATAAAAACTTTAGGAACTAAACATATATTATTAGTTACGATATTAGTTACATCTTTATTAGCATTTGGTGGTTTAGCAACATTTGTTATAGTATTTACTGTATATCCAATAACAAAAGTTTTATTTGAAAAAGTTAAATTACCACAGACATTAAATTGTGCAGCAATGGGTTTAGGAGCTGGTACATATACAATGACAGCTTTACCTTTTTCACCATCTGTACAAAATATTATACCGACTAAAATTTTAGGTACTGATGTTGCGGCTGCACCGCTTATGGGAATTGTAGTAACTATATTCTTATTTACTTGTGGATATATGTACTTAAATAAAAGGTTGAAAAACATAGTAGCTAGTAATCCAGAGGCTCAAATTGCTCTAAGTGGTAATGTTGAAATAGATTTAAATGATGAAAAAATTCCAGATTGGAAATTATCGTTATTACCAATTATTATAGTAATAGGAACATTAATACTTACCAAGAAACTTATGGTTCCATCAGCAGGTGTTGTATTAGGATTAGTATTAGGCTCAATATGTACATTACTTGTTAGTTTTAAAAAGGATTTAGGTTTAGCAAAAATGTTAGCAACAGGGAGTAATAATGGTGGCAATGCAATAATCTGTGCAAGTGCAGTAATAGGATTTGCAGGTGTTGTAAAATCAGTGCCAGGATTCCAAAACTTTATTGATATGATATTAAACATGAACATGAATCCTTATGTAACTGAAGCAATTGGTGTCAACCTTATTGCTGGTATTGTTGGTTCTGCGACAGGTGGAGTTCAAATATTCTTAGAAGTGTTAGGTTCACATTTCTTAGAAATGGGTCTTAATCCTGAAGCGATACATAGAGTTGCAACAATCGCTTCAGGTGGACTTGACTCGTTACCTCATTGTTCAAGTGTTGTTATAATGTTATCAGCTATGGGTTTAACTCACAAGGAAGCTTATAAAGATTTTGGTGTTATAACAGTTGTTATACCATTATTTGCAACTGTTATAGCTGTAATTATGGCTATTACATTATATTAATAGATTATATGAAATTGCAATTTCATATACATAGTTATAATCTCGGTGTTAGAAATGACAGCTAAGGAATACAAAGCAATGAAAAAACGCATTGATAAACTTGGGATGGAGAATGAAATATTAAAAAAGCTACCGCCATATTTATTCGTAAGAAAACAATAAAAAAGTCGTTGCTTTTATTGAAAAATGCAAATCAAAATATACCTTTAAAACGTCAGTTTGAAATGGAAAAATTAAAGCTAAGATTAAACAAATCTAAACAGAAATCAAATCCGGATATGGTGCTCCAAAGATTCATAGAAAATTAATTAGTTGAGGAATAAAAGTAAGTCTTAAACGTTTTAAAGATATATGAGTGCAATGAATATTAGATCTATAGTTGTCAAGAAATTTCTTTATCATTTAGAAAAAGTTACACCGGATGGTAGAGAAAACATCTTAAACAGAGATTTTAAAAAAACTGGCATAAATCAGAAACGGCGCATTGATATCACTTAAATTTATACCATTAAAAATGGCTGGACTTATTTATCTTCTGCTATGTATTTCCATAGTAAGAAGAGTATTGGTTATGTATACGATAGTTATTGATAGTAGAATTAGCTGTTAAAGTTAATAAAATGAGAATATTAGTGTCAGGAGAAATACAATATGAATTCATTATATGTAGAATGTTATTCAGGTATAAGTGGTGATATGATAGTAGCAGCACTTTTAGATTTAGGTGCAAGTAAGCAAGTTTTGTTAAAAGGTCTGGAAAGCTTAAAGGTTGACGGTTATAAAATAGAGATTTCAAGAGTTAATCAAAATGGTATTAATGCGTGTGATTTTAATGTTGTATTAAATGATGATATAGTAAATAGCACGAATACATTAATAGAATCAGAGAGAAATATATTTGATATTTTTAAAATAATTGAAAGTTCATTAATAACAGACAATGCAAAAAAATTATCTAAAAAAATATTTGAAATTAAAGCAAGCGCTGAGGCTAGTGCACATGAAACAAGTATTGAAGAAGTTTATTTTCATGAAAAGGGAGCGGTTGATTCGATAATTGATATTGTTAGTGCAGCTATTTGTTTAGATAATTTAGAAATAAATGAAGTAATAGTATCACAAATTAATGATGGAAGTGGATATTTAAAATGTCGTCGTGGAATAATACCGGTACCTGTTCCAGCTGTGGTTAATATTGTGGAGGAATATAATTTAGATTTAAAAGTAACTGAAATTAATGGTGAAATGGTAACACCTACAGGAGCGGCAATTATAGCAGCTATAAGAACAAGCGATATTTTACCTAAAGAATTATCATGTAAAAAAACAGGATTAGGTGCTGGAAAACGGTCATACCCTAATGAAGGAATTTTGCGTATGTATTTATTTTAATATCTATAATTATAATAAATTTGGATCTGTGTCAATAGAGTAGATACCAAAAGTTTAACTTTTTGACACTGCTCAGGCAGCTTCATGAGCAGCCTGTGGAGTCATATAATTTATTGCACCATGAATCCTGTTCTGGTTGTACCAGGATCTAATGTCCATTGTACTCATATATCTCTGAACACGTTTAATACTTACCTTCTTTTCCATTTTAATCTATCGGTTAGAAGGTATGTTAACTAAAGCCTTGTTATAAGTGCTTCTTGGGAATCTTAAGGCTTTGCATATTAGTTTTACAGTATATTCTGATTTGTATTTTTCGATAAAAGCAAGTTAAAATCCATTTAAGCAAATTAGAAAAATATTAAATGGGATATAGATGATAAGAACAGGGAACTTTATGTTCCCTGTTCTTATGAGAAAATTCTGCTTATATCCAA
>NZ_CANG01000942.1:0-237 GCF_000309315.1 Sedimentibacter sp. B4 | reverse complement strand
TCCTACTTCTTCTACTTCTACAGCATATGATTTGCCGTTTACTGTCACATTAAATTTTTTCATTCTATTCCTCCGTATTTTATCTCATTAACTTCATTCTTCCTGCCACTGCCCATATTGGGTCCATTTCAGGTGTTCTTTTTATGTTTCTCACTATGAAATCATTGGCTGAAGTTCCAAGCATCATTGCTATAGCAGCTGTTATTGCTGCTACTGTTTCTTCCTCTTCATCCATTG
>NZ_CANG01000943.1:0-18729 GCF_000309315.1 Sedimentibacter sp. B4 | reverse complement strand
AATTCTTAATTTACATGTGAAGGCGTCTTTTTATTTCAGCACGCAATTTCTGTTCCTCGAATATGAGTATTGTAGACAGGGAAATTATGCTTGTCACTATGCACAACAGCGAAGGAAACAATGATTTTACCAGCCCCATCAATATGAATATAACCGGTATTATTCCGAACAATCCATCAATTATTATGTAAAGGATGTAATCTTCAACATGAAGATTTCTGACCTTTGAAATGATTGCCATTGATATTATGGCAAACACGCATACAAGAGGAATAACATATGTTATGGACCATCCTCTCCATCCGGTTATCAAATCCCACAAAATTGTTATTACAGAAATAATCATTACCTGGTATACAAGATTCTTCGGAATGTTGTTTCTTTTGTTTATGGCTGTAATCAGGCTGGCCCATACTGACCCCAGGCCTCCCAGCACGAACAATGACCATGCTCCCCTTTGAGGAAAAAGAATATTAAATGCTACAGACACTGTGGCTATGACTATTGAAGCAAGCAGCATTATTTTAAAGAACAACCCATGTTCTCTGTATACAAACGATATGGTTGGAAATACTTCATCATTGGGGTCGCCCTTTATTGCTTCCTGACAAAGAGGGCAATATTTTCGATTTCCCACTACATTTACTTTACAGTTATTACAATATTTCATAAAGCACTCCTATTCTTCATCAACTTTGTTGGATGCTATGTCAACGGGTATACCCATGTCAGTAAGTGTTTTAAAAAACCGCCTTTGAATTTCCGTGCTAACGAAAGCAGAAGTAAAACTTATTCTCAATATGTTTTCGTAGGAGCATACACAAGCCTGAAGCTTGTTTGTGCTTACAAAAATATCAAAGGATGAAATGAATGGCTTTATTTCATCAGGCATGTTTACCTTTCCCACATTTGACAATGTTGAAGTATAGCTTCTGTCAACAAAGCTGTTGGCAATTTTAAGAAAAAAGTCCTTTACTGACAAAGGGATGGCTCTCAATAAATAATTGTGTTCAAGTGAAGCCAAAGAGTTTATCCTTCTTCCAAGGTGTTCCGGAGTCAAGTTTTCCCTGAAACTGTTTTTTAAAGCTTCTATAACTTCCTCTATTTCGTTGCTCCCCCTCGAAAAATTATAATCAACATTTATTACCCCGAAGAAATTTCTGGCTGTCTGGGAATAATAATAATTTCTCAGGTTTACAGGTATGCTTAAAACAACAGGTCTTTTCTTTAGTCTTGCAGGGATTTCATCGTTGATTGCAATCATTAATATTGCAGCTAAAAATATGGTAAGAGATGTGTTGTATTCCTTTACCTTTGTAAGTATTGAATCAACAGGAATAACACCTTCTATAATTCGTATTCTGTATTCAGGCAGCTTCAAACCCCTTATTCTAAAAGCCTTCTGACTTTTTTTGCCATTAGATGTACTTGTCTTGGAATAATATTTTTGAAAGCTGTCGTCCATTTTCTGCGTTCTAGAAGCATCGCTCAACAATACAGGAACATGTTCCTTAAATTGGCCTTCGTGCTTTATTGTTATGTAATGAAAAACAAGAGTTTTGAAAAACTGCAGCGCACCGGCGCCGTCAGACAATGCGTGATATACCTCAAAGCTTATGCGTTTTTTAAAGTACATAACCCTGAAAAGAAGCGTCTTGTTGTTTTTATCGTACAATGTCGAGCACGGAGGAAGATTTTCCTCAGTTACAACTGCCTTGAAGTGGCTTTTTTCAAAATAATACCAGAACAAGCCGCTCTTTATTATGGACTTGTAAAGAGGAAATGTTTCAATTGTAATGTCAAGAGCGCTCTGAAGTGCATTTTTGTCAACATTTTCATACAGTTCACATGCAAATCTGAACACCTTTGTATCGCTGTTTTTGCTGTTTGGGGGAAATATTTTGGCAGCATTGTCCAGCTTGCTCCATTCTGATACTCTTTTATTCTTCAACGTTTCTCACCTCATCTAAAAAACGGTTTATTATTTCATAGCAAATCTTCACCTGCGGAAAGCTTGGAGGAAGAGCAAAAAATCCGTGGAGGGCATCCTTGATTCGGAATATTTCAACTTTATTTCCGGCAGCTCGAAGTTTCCTTCCGTATTCCTCTCCTTCATCTCTGAGAGGGCAAAATTCAGCCGTTATTATAAGCGTTTCAGGCTGATCTGACAAATCATCTGCAAGGAGTGGAGCAAAATAAGGATTTGAATAATCGCTGTAATTTGATTTATATAATTCCATGTAATCACATACTCTTTTGGATGTGAGAAGGTAATCAGTTCCGTTTAAATGAACAGACTGAAATGGTGATGTTTCGCTGTGGTCATTGTAAGTGGAAGGATATATCAATATCTGCTTTTTAATGCTGAATTCCTTCCTTTCCCTGGCCATGAGGGACAATGCAGCAGCTAAGTTGCCTCCTGCGCTGTCTCCTATTATGGTGATTTCTTTAAAATTGTTTTCTTCCTTAGTTATAAAGGCCTTCGCTGCCTGATAACAGTCTTCCAGCCCGGCCGGAAACGGATGTTCAGGAGCAAGCCTGTAATCCACTGAAACGACGTTGTGATTTGTTATTCTTGCCATATTGGCGCACACTTTGCTGTAAGAATCTATGTTTCCTGTAACCCATCCTCCTCCGTGAAAAAAAAGAAGCATGGGATAATCTCCTTCCTTTTCAGGAGAAAAAATTCTCACAGGTATGCTGTGATTTTCAGAATCAACCTCGCAGTCCCATGTCTTGAAGAACGGCTTAAGGTAGTGCCTGTGAGTAATATTTACAAAATTTCGCTGAAGCTCATAATTTTTTTTAACATCTATGTCTTTGTAGGACAATGCCTTAAGGGCAGCTCTTACAACCTTATTTATTGCCATAATTACCTCATATTATTATTTTACATCATTATATATATAAAAATAATAGGTGTCTACATTTCTTTTAAAATTTGATAAAGCAGTCTCATTACTTATATGGAGAAAATCATTTCCTTTTTTGGTTGACTTTTGTTTATAATATATTAAAATAATAAGTGAACAAAATATAATTTAGGAGGAAACTATGCAAAAATACGTATGCGACGCTTGTGGTTATGTTTATGATCCAGCCGAAGGAGATCCGGACAACGGAATCGCTCCTGGAACATCTTTTGATGCTTTGCCGGATGATTGGGTTTGCCCATTGTGCGGTGTTGGCAAAGATATGTTTTCACCAGAATAAAATATTTGTTTATAAAGATGGCATAAGCCATCTTTATTAATGTGTTATGAATGTTCCTTCTTCAAGCGCCTTGAAAGCTTGGTTAAGCTGTTCTCTTGTGTTCATTACAATAGGGCCTCCCCATGCTACAGGTTCTTTTAGAGGCTTTGCTGCATGCAGGAAAAATCTTATTTCACTGTCAGAAGTCTTTACTTTAAACTCATCACCTTCACCAAATAACAGTGCTCTCCTGCTTTTAACAAGTTCTTCTGATGTGCCGAAAAAGCCTTCGCCCTCGACTATATATACAAACAAAGTATTTTCCTTGTCAATCTTCAAATTCCATACAGCATTTGGTTTCAAAGAAACATCAAGATAAAGCATTTTTACATAATTGCCAAATACAGTGCTAGTATTTTTCTTATAATCACCTGAAATTACCCTTATTTCTGCATTGTTTTCATGAACAACCGGCACCATGTCATTTGTAATGTCACAGTAAGCAGGTTCCGTCATTTTATCCTTTGCAGGAAGATTAAGCCATAGCTGAGTGCCAAGCATTCTGTCTGATGCCTGGGGCATTTCCTGATGCATTATTCCTCTTCCTGCAGTCATCCATTGACAGCATCCATCCTTTATGCTCCCCTTGTTCCCCAGGCTGTCACCATGTTCTATATCTCCATTTATAAGATATGTTATAGTCTCAATTCCTCTGTGGGGATGCCACGGAAATCCTTTGATGTAATCCTCCGGATTTGTTGAATCAAATGCATCAAGCATCAAAAACGGATCAAAATCCTCAACGTCCTTATGTCCTATTACCCTTACCAATCTTACTCCTGCACCGTCAACAGCTCTGGCTCCTTCAACGGTCTTTTTAATCTCCCTTATCATGTCTCCTCCAAATTCTTCATTTTTATAAATGATACCCAATTACTGTGCAGATAAACAAAAACAGCATGCTATGCATGCTGTCGATTGTTAAATTATTGTTCCGCCGCCTATTACAATATCTCCATCATAAAAAACAGCTGCCTGTCCGGGAGTTATTGCTCTTTGTTTATCTTTGAACTCCACAAGCATTTTATCATCATCAACAGGATGAAGAGTAGCCTCAGTTTCCTTTTGGCTGTACCTTGTCTTCACCATTGCTTTCATTGGTGCAGTGAGTTTTTCAAGAGCAATCATGTTAATGTCTGAAGCCGTCAACCTGTTTGAATACAAGTCTTTTTCGTCTCCAATTGTAACAGTGTTCATATTCTTGTTTTTGCTTACTACATAAGCAGGTTTTCCGAAAGCAACCCCAAGACCCTTTCTTTGTCCAACGGTGTAATGGATGATGCCCTGGTGCTGTCCAATAACCTTACCTTCCGTGTCAACGAAATTTCCACGTGGGGATTCAACACCCATTATATTTTCAAGAAATCCGGCATAATCTCCGTCTTTAACAAAGCATATGTCCTGGCTGTCAGGCTTCCTTGCGTTAATAAGATCTCTTTCTTCAGCAATTTTGCGAACGTCTGTTTTGTACATTCCACCAAGTGGCAAAAGCGTCCTGGACAAATCATGCTGAGAAAGAACGTAAAGGACGTAGCTTTGGTCCTTTGAAGCATCAACGGCTTTTTTAAGCAAATATCTTCCGCTTCCTTTGTCCAGTTCAATTTGTGCGTAATGACCAGTTGCTATATAATCTTTTTCCATTAAAATTGCTCTTTGGATAAGTTTTGAAAACTTTATATATCTATTGCAGTCTATGCACGGATTAGGCGTGTTTCCCATTTCATAGCTATGAGCAAACTTATGCATAACTTCTTCCTTGAATTTTTCTCCGAAGTTAAAAACAAAATGCTCTATACCTATTTTGTAGCATACCCTTCTTGCATCCTCCACATCCTCTAAGGAGCAGCAAGTTCTTGTTCTGCATGAGGTTTCTACATCTTCATTTGAAAAGAGTTTTAACGTAGCACCGCATATGTCGTAACCCTGGTCCCTCAAAAGTACTGCGGCAACTGAGCTGTCAACCCCGCCGCTCATGGCAACCATTACTTTTTTATTCATTAATATCTCCTATTCTAAAAAACAGGACATTTCTGTCCTGTTTAAAAGTTCTTTATTACATTATATAGCTGTATGTTTTTAATGTCAATTGTTAATCTTCCACTTTGTCTTCTGCCTTCTTCTTGTTGGTTTTTTCAACCAATGTGGAGAGAATTATTCCAACTTCAAACAAAAGAAGCATTGGTGCTGCCAAAAGCGTCTGGGTTATTACATCAGGAGGCGTTAATATTGCAGCTATTACAAATATGGCCAGAATGAAATATTTTCTGTTCTGTTTGAGGAAATAAACTTTAACTATTCTGAATTTTGTCAGAATTACCATTATTATTGGAAGCTCAAATATCAGTCCAAAGGACAACAATGTTCTTATGACAAAACTTAGGTAATTTTCAAAGCTTATCATTTCCTGAATCTCTTCAATCTGGAAACCCATGAAGAATCTGAGCATTATAGGCATAACGACCATGTAGGAAAATACAATTCCGACTATAAAAAATATTCCGCCTACAAACAATGAAACGGCAATTGTTGTTTTTTCTGTTTTCTTAAGCCCCGGGCTTATAAACAGCCACAACTGAAGAACCAGAAATGGTGCTGCTATAACAAATCCGCCTATTACAGCTATTTTCACATATGACATCAGAAGTTCTGCAGGTGCTATAAAGACAAATTGAATTTCAGGAACTATTCCTATTATATCCTTGACTACAGACTCAGAAAAATTATAGCATCCTAAAATAGCAACCAAAAGCACTATGCTTGAATAAACAAGCCTTTTTCTCAATTCAGTCAGATGTCCGACCAGTGTTAAATTCTTTACATCTTCTACTTTTTCTTTTCTTCTTATCATAATTTACCTTCAAGTTAAGCTTGTATTTGCATAAAATATATTTTACCTTTCCAATCTATGTTTGTCAACAAAATATCATTTTTATTATTAGTATAATTCTTCCAGCGACTTAATTATGCAGTACAAAACATAATTGACCGGTGTTGGAATGTTAAGTTTTTTCCCTAGTTCAACAACTGTTCCTGCAAAATAATCAACTTCAGTCTTGCGCCTTGCTTCCACATCCTGTAACATGGATGTCCTTCCTGAAGGAGAAAAATTATTCATTAATGTTACAAAATCTTCTACGTCTTCTTCCCGAAGGTCAATGTTTGAAGCTTTGGCTATTGAAAGAACCTCCATCATGGCTTCTCTGAAAAGAGTAAGGTTTGTACCTATTTTTGTCACTTTGCCGTAAGGGGCTCTTGTAACAGCCGTTACCTGATTCACTCCGACATTCAGCATGAACTTTTTCCATATCATTCTGATCATGTCCGGAAATACTATGCTTTTAATTCCGGAATCGTTGAAGCATTCCTGCACTGCCTTTACTTCAGGAGACAATACTGTGTTGTCGGCTTCACCAAAATGAATTTCACCGTCTTCTGTGTTTATAACTCCATTTTCAACTCTTTGGGCATCAATTTTCATGGACAGTCCATAAAGCACTTTGTTGTTTGGATATGCTGCATGAATTCTGGTTCTTGCAGTCACGCCGTTTAAAAATGTAATTAAAATAGTGTTGTCATCAACAAAACTTCTAACATCTTCTATGGCTTCTTCAAGCTGATAATTTTTTACGCAGAATATTATGAGATCAAATTTTACATCAAGATCTCCATTTGACAGTACATTTGTGTGAAATGTTTTTCCGTTTAAGGTGAACCCTTGTTTAAGCAGTCTTTCTTTTCGTGAAGCATCAGATATAACGGCAAAATTATTGCCAAAGTGATTGTTAAGTATATTGCCGTATACAGTTCCTACGGCTCCCATTCCTATTAAAGCAACATTTTCAATCTTCATATTAAACTCCCTTTGCTGATATTTAATATATTATAATCAAATCAGCAACATATGGCAATCGTTTTAAGATTAATTAAAAATTTAACTTTCTCTATAAATATTAAAGCAGCGAACACTTCAATCAAATGAAAGTTCGCTGCCAAATAGCTATATATTTTGTTCAAGCATTTCAAGCACGTAGTTTGGAAGTGCAAATGCTCCTTTGTGAAGAGCACTGTTGTAGTACTTTGTTTTTAACCCAAGCTTGTTCCATGCTTCTTCATCCATATGGTTTATGGGGTCATACTTCTTTGAAGCAAACCCAAACAGCCAGTGACCTGAACCATAAGTAGGGATATGTGCCTGGTATACTTTAGCAACAGGGAACACCTTCTTGATTTTTTCATGAGCACGCTGCATTGCTGCTGCTTCCCTTGCATAGTATGGGCTTTCATGCTGATTCACAAGAATTCCGTCTTCTTTCAGAGCCTTGAAGCAATTTTCGTAAAAATCGACTGTAAAAAGTTCCATTCCCGGGCCAACAGGATCTGTTGAATCCACAATTATCAGATCATATTCGTTTTCTTTGGTCTTTACAAACTTCAAACCATCCTCAAAATATAAATTGACTTTTTCATGGCTCAATTTGCATGCTGTTTGTGGAATATGGTCCACACACACATCAACAACCATTTTGTCGATTTCAACCATGTCTATTCTTTCAACCGTATTGTAGCGTGTGAGTTCCCTTACTGTTCCTCCGTCTCCTGCTCCGATTACAAGAATCTTTTTAATGTTTGGATTAACTGACATGGGTACATGTGTTATCATTTCATGATATACGAACTCGTCCTTTTCAGTAAGCATAATATATCCGTCTATAACCAGCACTTTCCCAAACTCCGGAGTTTGAAAAACATCAATTTTTTGAAAATCGCTCTGCACGCTTTCAAGCTGTTCATCCACCCTGATGGTGAATCTTACATCTTTAGTGTGCTCTTCTGTAAACCATAATTCCATTTATTTATCCTCCTGAAAAATATTCATTCCGCTGAAAATTTCAATCATTTCTTTCCTCAAGCTGTCTGAAATTTCAAGCCTTTTCTTAGGAGCAAGCTCATTGACATCCTTGTTAAAAAGATAGTTCTGCAAATCAATGTCCTTTATGAGCATCTTTGTATGAAATGTATTTGACTGAAACACATTTATATCTATGGCGTCATACTTTTTCAAAGTTTCCTTGTCTATATAATCCTGAATAGATTTTATATCGTGGTCTATGAAAAACTTTTTGCCCGAAACATCTCTTGTAAAACCTCTGACACGGTAATCTATTGTGATTATATCAGAATCAAAACTGTCAATAAGATAATCCAATGCATTAAGAGGTGAAATCTGCCCGCACGTAGAAACATCTATGTCAACTCGGAATGTTGATATGGCATTTTCAGGATGATGCTCCGGGTAAGAATGAACGGTTACATGACTTTTGTCCAAATGTGCATGTATTGTTTCATGCTCCAATTTTTTCTTGCATCCTATGATACCTTGGTTGCATGATTCATCTATTTCTTCCGGGGTCAATGCTCCTTCCGCAATCAGAATATTAACCGAAGCGCCTTGAGGATCATAGTCCTGCTTGGAAATATTCAGAATGTGTGCTCCTATAACATCCGTTACATTGCACAATATTTTCGTAAGCCTTTCAGAATTATATTGCTCATCAATATATTCTATATACTCCTTTTGTTCTCTCTCGCTTTTGGCATAGCAAACATCGTAAATGTTAAAGCTAAGAGATTTAGTAAGATTATTAAAGCCATACAATGCCAGCTTTTTTTCCAACCCTAACACCACTACCTTTCTTTTTCAATTTACCTAAAATATTCCAAAGAATAATATTCTTTAGAATTAATTATTACATTATAAACTATTGTTTTTAGTATAGCAATATTTTTGTTTATGCTAATTTAATCTCACTTACATTTTATACTGGATTTCCTTTATTTGCAAAAAAAACGTCCGAAGACGTTTATATGATGTTTTTCCCAAATTCCCTGCATCTTTCAAGTGAATCAGCATCCGGGCTCCAAAGTTCTTTTATTCCTTCAGAAACCACTTCAAATTTTGCTTCCTTAAGTTCATCATGGATGATTTTCACTGATTCGCCGCTCCAGCCGTAGGAGCCGAACGCTGCAGCCTTCTTTCCCGTAAACTTGAGGCCTTTAATCATCTCAAGAATACCTGCTGTTGCGGATAAAATACCATTATTTATTGTAGAGGAACCCACCAGAATCATTTTCGATTTGAAAATTTCCGTAATTATGTCGTTTTTATCCCTCTTTGCACAGTTATACAATTTAACATCCACAGATGGATCCTTTGCCCTTATTCCTTCAGCAATTGCTTCTGCCATTCTGCGGGTTGCATTCCACATTGTATCATAAATTATTGTAACTTGATTTTCGTGGTATGAATCAGCCCACTCCAAGTACTTTTCAGCAATCTGCAGAGGATTATCTCTCCATATTATCCCGTGGCTGGGGCAAATCATATTCACCGGGATTTTCATATTAAGCACTTCATTGATTTTAGCAGTTACAAACTTAGAAAAAGGTGTGAGGATATTTGCATAGTATTTTATGGCTTCATCATAAAGTTCATCCTGATCCACAAGATTGTTGTACATGAGCTCAGAAGCATAGTGCTGACCGAATGCATCGTTGCTGAACAGAATGTTTTCACCAGACATGTACGTCATCATTGAATCAGGCCAGTGAAGCATTCTTGCCTCCACAAACACAAGCTTGTTTTTTCCAATGTCCAGTGTATCCCCGGTTTTAACTTCAACAAAATTAAAATCCTTGTGGTGGAGCCCCTTGATTATTTTTGCTCCGTTTTTTGTGCAGTATACAGGAGTGTTAGGTATTTTCTTCATGAGTTCAAGAAGAGCACCTGCATGGTCAACTTCTGAATGATTCATGATTATGTAATCAATTTTGTCCAGCTCTATTTCTTTTTTAAGGTTATTAATAAATTCTTTTGCATATGGTTCCCATACGGTATCTATAAGCACTGTTTTTTCGTCTCTGATTAAATATGAATTGTATGATGAGCCTTTGTGTGTTGAATACTCATCGCCGTGGAAACGTTCAAGCTCCCAGTCGATTTTTCCGACCCAACTTACTGTATCAGTTATTTTAAACATTTTTCCTCCTATAGTTTCCAGGGACTGTCACATAAGTGATTATTATGTCATTCTGAGGGCTTTAGCCCGAAGAATCTCAGAATTTCAAAAGATGAGATCCTTCGCTAACGCTCAGGATGACACGAATACACTTAATGCAACAGCCCCATAATTTTTATCCTATTTCCTGAGCAAATTTTGTGTTGTTTGGTTTAGGAGTTAATGTGACAAAAATGGATAGGTCTTCTTCAACGCTTGGTATTCCAAAGGATTCCTTTCCCTTGGCAAGAACTGCCGAGCCTTTTTGGATCTTCTGCACTTCCTCTCCAACCTGCACTTCACCTTTTCCTTGAATAACAATAAATGTTAAAGCTGAATTTTCATGCTGATGTGTTGGAAGCGACTGACCGGGCTTTAAATTAAGAACAAAACTTAATACATCTTCATCTTCAAAAATAATTCTTTTAGTAAACTGATTGTCGTTAAAAACAATGCTGCTTTCTGTATTTCTATAATTCATGTTTTCCTCCAGATATTTTTTCTTATTATCTGCAATAAACATGAAATTATTTTTAAGCGTGGTATTTTTTCTCCAGATTTTCTAACATATCAATATAATGTTTCTGTATTCCTTGTTTTTCTGCTTCATTTTCAAATTCTTCAGACTTTTTGTTTATTTCTTCCATCACATCTGCAGGAAGATTGTTTTCTCCGAACTTGTATACTGCATCATTTTCTTTGTTTATGTGTCTCGTGAGAAGAGAAGCATATCCAATAGCGTTGCTTATTACATCAAGCTTGCTTTCTTCATCTCCGTTTTTAACTCTGTGAAGTGCTTCTGTAAGATCATTCATGTAAAGTCTTCCGTAATCATGCTCAACCAGCATTCCATGAGTGATTAGATTTTCTCCCAGCTTTCCAAGTTTAAGCTGCATTTCCTTGAAAAGAAACTTTTCTTCCTTTCCATGGTGATGGGCATCTGCATATTTCCTTACGAAATCAATCATGTTGTTGAAATCATCATAATTTATTTCGCCGCCATTTAAAATGTTCATGCATGCTTTGCGGACAACCTTTAGCATTCTGAGTATATTGTCATGTTCCTTTACCATTAATTCAACACTGTTCATTTTTACCTCCTGAAAATTTTACTTGTTGTTTCATCTATTTTCTCATAATTTAAATTTGCTTTTTCAACTAGTCCTTTTATGAATTCATCTCTCAATGAATAATATACGGCGATGTCTCCTTTTGCAGCTTCCCAGAATCTGCCGTGTACACATTCATATCTTTTCCAAACTGCTTCATTTTCATCCTGTGATATAACCCCTAGTGCGTGGTCGCAGGGCATTCCGTCAAGAAGTGTGTCATTTATTGATTTGAATGCTTCTTCAACTGATGAATTTTCATTTAATGCAGAAGCTTTCACTCCGTTGTTGTAGAAAATGTCCTTCAATGTTTTTATTGAATCTGAATCTTTATTGATTATTTGGGTTACTGAAATCGCCAGTTTGTTTTCCACCTTTATGATTTGATCCTGAAGCCAGCCATGAATGTTTGATGTGTCTATAACCTGATCAAGTTCTTTTAACTCTCCGTCACCAAACTCACTGTAGAGATCTTTTCTAAGATTTAATCCCTTTTCTTCTGATAAATCCAGTATTTCTTCAACTATTTTGTTTTGAATTTTAATTTTATTATACAGCCAAAAGTGTATTGGCCCTAAAAATGCGCTCATATTTCCTCCAATTTTTCCTATTTATAATAATGAGCATGAATTAATCATGCTCATCTGTTTATTATTCTGCTGATTTAAGGTAATTATTCAGCTGATTTAGTAAATCATCAACATTGAAACCGTGAACCATTGCTGCTTCTTCAATTGTTTCCATTTGTGAAGAAGGGCAGCCCAGGCAGTGCATGCCGGCGTTCATCAATATTTCTGCAAGTCCTCTGTCCATCTGAAGAACTTCGCCTATATACATTCCTTTTGTAACTTCTTTCATATGATATCTCCTTTGTTGGCAATTAATAATAATTTGCCCTAATTGGCTATTAATTATTAATTCTTCACTCTTAATTTTTAATTTTAATTTTATTAACCTAAAAATATTTTTAAATCGTCTTCAACAGTTCCTATTCCAGCTATTCCAAAAGTATCAACCAATACTTTTGCCACGTTTGGTGAAAGGAATGCAGGAAGTGTAGGTCCTAAATGAATGTTCTTAACTCCAAGGTACAACAGTGAAAGAAGAACTATAACTGCTTTTTGCTCATACCATGCAATGTTGTAAGCTATAGGAAGCTCATTTACATCGTCAAGTCCGAACACTTCTTTCAGTTTCAAAGCGATTAATGCCAATGAATATGAGTCATTGCACTGTCCAGCATCAAGAACTCTTGGAATTCCACCGATATCGCCTAAGTCTAACTTGTTGTACTTGTATTTAGCGCAGCCTGCTGTCAATATTACAGCATCCTTTGGAAGTGCCTGTGCAAATTCAGTGTAGTAATTTCTTGATTTTGCTCTTCCGTCACATCCTGCCATAACGAAGAACTTCTTGATTGCTCCTGATTTAACTGCATCAATAACCTTGTCAGCCAGTGCAAATACCTGTTCGTGAGCAAATCCTCCGATTATTTCTCCTGTTTCAATTTCTGTAGGTGCAGGGCATTTCTTTGCAAGTTCGATGATTTCTGAGAAATCCTTCTTGTCTCCTGAGAAACCTTCAAAGTGTTTGCATCCTGGATATCCGGCAGCTCCTGTTGTAAACAATCTGTCTTTGTAGCTGTCTTTAGGCGGTACAATACAGTTTGTTGTCATAAGAATTGGTCCGTTGAATGATTCGAATTCTTCTTTTTGTTTCCACCATGCATTTCCGTAGTTTCCTACTAAGTGTTTGTATTTTTTCAAATGTGGATAGTAGTGAGCAGGAAGCATTTCTGAATGTGTGTAAACATCAACCCCGGTGCCTTCAGTCTGAATCAAAAGTGCTTCAAGGTCTTTAAGGTCATGGCCTGAAACAAGGATTCCAGGGTTTGTTCCAACACCGATGTTTACCTTTGTAATTTCAGGGTTTCCGTATGTGCTTGTGTTAGCATTGTCCAAAAGTGCCATTCCGTTAACGCCGAATTTCCCTGTTTCCATTGTAAGTGCAACAAGTTCATCTGCTGTTAATGTATCGTCAAGGAGTTTAGCCAAAGTTTCCTGCATGAAGGCATTTACTGAAACATCATTGAATCCTAAAGCATTTGCATGCTTAACGTATGCTGACATACCTTTTAATCCGTAAGTGATGAGTTCTCTTAAGCTTCTTACATCTTCATTTTCAGTTGCAAGTACACCAACTGTCATTGCTTTTTTGTCAAATTCATTTTCATCTTCTGACGTCCATAAAGCAGCTTCGCTTAAGTTTTCTTTATTTGTTAATTTATTTAATAAGTCATTTTTAACTTTTATTGTCATTTTTACTCTGTCATAAAATACATCATCATCAAAGTTTGCATTTGTGATTGTTGTAAACAAGTTCAGTGTAATCAGGAAATCTACATCAGATTCAATTTCTTTTCCTTCTTTTCTGAGTCTTGTAGTTACTTCAGACAATCCTTTTGATGTATATATAAGTAGGTCTTGCATTCTTGCTGTTTCAGGTTTCTTTCCGCATACTCCGACTTTTGTGCAGCCTGTGCATCCGGCAGTTTCTTGACATTGATAACAAAACATTGCATTTTCCATTTTTTAATTCCTCCAGATTTTTTTAGTTTGTTTGTAGGTACATCATAAAATAAAACCAACACTTTTTCTGTAACATATGTTACCAATATAAAGTTTTTACCTTTACCACGATAATTTATACCCTGATTTATATACATTAATCTTTTTTATTACTACCAATAAAAATTATTAAGCTTAATGAAGCTTGACACCTGCAGAGTTTTAATGTATGTTTTATTTACTAATCAAATGAATATTGGAGGTATTTATGGAATTCAAACATGAAAAAAGCAGAATATTCCTTAACAATGAAGAAGGAAAAACAATTGCGGAAGTAACATTTCCGGAAACTTCTGATAACACTGTAGACATAAACCATACATTTGTGGATGGCTCTTTGAGAGGACAGGGCGTAGCAGATAAACTTCTGTCGGAACTAGCTCAGGAACTGAAAAGCAAAAAATAAAAAAGCGGTTGCAACCTGCTCTTACGCTGTGGGCTGGTTTGAAAAGCATCCTGAATATGAGGATTTGTTAAAATAAGACACGATTAAAAAGGCTTTGTTCATTCACAAAGCCTTTGTTTTTAATTCTTCATTCTTAATTGTTACAGGCAACCTTGTGAGAAATCAGGATGACACACAATTTCAACTTCTTCGCCGGATATTAACCTTGCAACATGTTGATCGATTTCTTCAGGAGTTATGTTTGGAGCAAATCTTCCTACAACTTCTCCATCCTTGTCAATTAAAAATTTTGTAAAGTTCCATCTGATATCATCATCTGCTATGCCCGGTGTGTACTGAGCAACTTTTTCATAAAAATCTAAAGTTTCCTTGTTTCTATATTCAACAGCTGCAGTCTTCAAATATTTATACAATGGTTCTTGATTTTCGCCATTAACTTCAATTTTTGAAAACTGTTTGAAATCAACTCCAAAGTTCAGCCTGCAAAAACCAACTATTTCTTCATTGGTTCCCGGTGCCTGACCTAAAAACTGATTGCTTGGAAAGTCGAGGATTTCAAAACCGTCATTTTTATATTTACCATATAGCTTTTCCAGTCCATCGTATTGCTTTGTAAAGCCACATCCTGTTGCACCGTTTACAACAAGCAATACTTTTCCTTCATATTCTGATAAAGATACTTCTTTATCTTCTGCATCTTTTACTTTAAAATCATATATTTTCATTTATTCCTCCTAAAATTTAAGTACATTTATTATGATTCTTATATACCCGTTTTCTTGACACTTAAGCAACAAATTTATATTTTATGATTCGACCTCTTCAACATCGTTGAAACAGTACTAAATTTCTGTTATACTGAATTTATATGGAAAACATTTGACTGAAGATTTCTGCAGTGTTTATTATAAATGCAAAATTTCTATAAGGAGATGATATTTTGAAAACAATTTTGAAAAACGGAAAGTTTTATGTAGAAAAAAATGTTTTTAAAGAAGCAGTGCTGATTGAAAACGACATTATTAAACAAGTAGGCTCAGATGAAGAAATACTTAAAAACAGTGCAGACAAAATAATTGATCTTGATGGCAAGACTGTAATTCCTGGTTTAAACGACAGCCACATGCATATTTCACTTGTTGGAGATGCTATGACTTCATGCAATTTGACATCTGCAAAATCAATTGATGAAATAATTGATATAGGTAAAAACTTCATCCGTTCAAATCCTGGTCTCAAGGCACTCAAGGGAAGAGGATGGAATCAGGATAATTTTCAAGAAGGAGAAAAACGAAATTTAAACCGTTTTGACCTTGATAAAATTTCAACTGACATTCCGGTTGTGTTCGAAAGAGTTTGCAGCCATATAGTATCAGGCAACACAAAAGCATTGGAAGTTCTTGGAGTTGATGAAAACACATATGTTGACGGTGGAGTCATTGAACTTGGACCTGACGGCAAACCAAACGGAGTGTTCAACGAAAATGCAACACGTTTAATTAAGGAGGCAATTCCTAAAAAAGAAATTCAAGACAGAGAAAATGAATTTTTGAAAGCTGTGTCTTATGCAGTAAGCATGGGGCTAACATCCATTCAATCCTGTGACATAATGGAATCAGACTTTCAAAATATGTTTGACTTAATCAGCAGCATATATAAAAATAAAAAAACGATACTCAGGTACAGTCATCAGTTTAATTTTCAGAAAATTGAGGACTTTGAAAAATATTTGAATACAGAATTTAAAACAGGCGTATATGATGAAACATACCTTTCCAGAGGTGCCTTGAAGCTTTTCAAGGATGGTTCCTTGGGTGGAAGAACAGCATTGATGATAAATCCATACTTTGATGCTCCTGACACTAAGGGAGTTGCAGCTTTAAGTGATGAGCAGCTTCAAAGTTTGTGTGATTTAGCTTCAAAAAACAACATAAGGGTAGTAACCCACGCCATAGGAGACGGTGCAGTTGAAAGCGTCATAAATGCATATGAGAAAACAATGAAAGGCTTGAAAAATCCACTTCGCCACGGCATTGTTCACTGCCAGATTACAAGCATGGAACAGCTTAGAAGAATTGCAAATCTTAACATACCTGTAATGTACCAGCCTATATTTTTGGATTGTGACTTGAAAGTTGTTGCATCAAGAGTCGGGAAAGAATTGGCCTCCACATCATATGCCTTTAACACACTTAAAAATCTTGGAGCAGTAATAAGTTTCGGAACAGACTCTCCTGTTGAAGATTTAAATCCATTCAACAACATCTACTGTGCAGTAACAAGACAGGGAATGGACTTGAAACCTGAGGGAGGATTTAATCCGGTTGAAAAAATGGACGTTTATGATTGTGTTGATGCATATACTATTGGCAGTGCATTTAATGAATTCAAGGAATTTTCAAAAGGAAGAATCAAGGAAGGCTTTCTTGCCGATCTGGTTGTTATAGACAGAGACATTTTCACTGTAGAACACAATGAAATAAAAGATATAAGAGCAGAAAAAACAATGATAGGCGGAGAATTTGTATTTGAAAGAAATTAATAAGCATAAAAATAAAGCATCCCAGATGCTTTATTTTTATGTCCATGTTAGATTTTCTAGCTTCATATGATTTTTGTACCACTGATCATTTTTTAGAAGCATTTCAGGTGTTCCAATATTTTTTACTCTTCCTGCTTCAAGTATTACAATTTTGTCTGATGCTGCCATTGATGACAGGCGGTGGGATATTGTGAGTATTGTTCTGTTTTCACATGCTTTTTCAAGAACAGAAACTATTTTTTCTTCAGTTACCTGATCAAGATTTGCCGTAATTTCATCAAGTATCAATATGGGAGGATTGTTTACCAGTGCTCTTGCTATAGACAAAAGCTGTCTTTGGCCCTGGGAAAAAATATTTTCATTTTGAACAATAGTGCTGCATCCCTGTTCGAATCCCTCTACATATTCCAGTAATCCTACCATGTTCAAGGCATTTTTTATCTGATCCATTGTAATGTCACAATCTCCAAGGCTTACCTGATCTGCAACAGTTCCCTTTATCATATGGAAGTTCTGCTCAACATAACCAAATATTTTCCTCTTGTCCTTGTTTTGTATTTGAAAAACATCTGTTCCATTAATTGTGATACTTCCTTCAGTAGGTTTCAACAGCCCTACAATCAGCTTAAAAAGAGTTGATTTTCCAACCCCCGTTCTTCCAGTGAATGTTACTTTTTCACATGGATTAATTTGAAAGTTAATGTCTTTTAAAACTTCATTTCCTTTATCATAGGCAAATGATACATTGTTGAATCTTATATCAACGTTGTTTATATCAAAATTAAATATTTCTTTTGTTTCTTTTATGTCTTCCTCTTCACTTAAAAATTCATCCACCCTTTTAACGCCGGACAATGATTTTTGTATGCTTTGAAGCTCCATTCCCAGATTTTCCACAGGTGTGAACAGACTGGATATTAAATCTATGCTTGCTGCTGCCATACCTACGGAAATACCTAGATAATCAAGTTCCTTAGAACACATAACTGCAATAAAAGCAATAACTGCAGCACGGATTATCCTAATTATTGGTGAAAATATTGAATCATAAAAGTTTACCTTTTCCACGGTTTCATAATTGTTTTCAAGTATTAAGCCATACTTGCCTTCCATGTAACTTTCTTTGAAAAATGACTTTATCATGAAGATGTTTTTGAAGCTTTCAGCAATATGGTTGTTGACTTCCCCCACCTGTATCCTGTTTTCAATTTGAGCCCCAAGCATTTTCTTTTGAAAAAATCTAGTTATAAAATAAATTACCGGCAACAGCATTAGGGCTATTATTCCAAGGCCTTTGCTTAAATAAAAAACAGAAATTAGCACTCCTATTATTTTAAGCAAATCTATAGCCATTCCGGCTATTCCTGAAGTAAACATTGAACTTACAGCATCCACATCATTTATTAATCTAGAAGATATTTGTCCTGATTCATTTTTTGAAAAATAAGAAGCACTGATTTTTTCAAGTTTTTCCATCATCAAGAGACGAATATCCATGGTTATATTCTGACCCAACACTGTAAGAACTGCTTCCCTAAAAAAATTAACAACACCTGTTGCAAAAATAACCATTAAATAAATAACCGCCGTAAAAATAAGTTTGTCCTCAGTTTTCAGCGTAAAATTGTAATCTATCAATTTTTTCATCAGCAAAGGAGGAACGACATTTAAAATTGTTGCAGCAGCAACAAGTAACAAAAGCAATGCAATGTAAATTTTGTTTTTCTTTGCAGTGATA
>NZ_CANG01000944.1:0-530 GCF_000309315.1 Sedimentibacter sp. B4 | reverse complement strand
GACAGGTGGTGCATGGTTGTCGTCAGCTCGTGTCGTGAGATGTTGGGTTAAGTCCCGCAACGAGCGCAACCCTTATCCTTAGTTGCCAGCAGGTTAAGCTGGGCACTCTAAGGAGACTGCCGATGATAAATCGGAGGAAGGTGGGGATGACGTCAAATCATCATGCCCCTTATGTCTTGGGCTACACACGTGCTACAATGGTCGGTACAAAGGGCAGCGAAGGAGTGATCTGGAGCGAATCCCAATAAACCGATCCCAGTTCGGATTGTAGGCTGCAACTCGCCTACATGAAGTCGGAGTTGCTAGTAATCGCGAATCAGAACGTCGCGGTGAATGCGTTCCCGGGTCTTGTACACACCGCCCGTCACACCATGGAAGTTGGTAATACCCAAAGTCGCTGAGCTAACCGCAAGGAGGCAGGCGCCTAAGGTAGGATCAATGACTGGGGTGAAGTCGTAACAAGGTAGCCGTATCGGAAGGTGCGGCTGGATCACCTCCTTTCTAAGGAGAACTTAAGGACTTATGCTGTT
>NZ_CANG01000945.1:0-13346 GCF_000309315.1 Sedimentibacter sp. B4 | reverse complement strand
CTTCTTCCTTTAAAAATTTATACAGCGGATCGGCACTTTCACCGTTAACATCTATTTTAGCAAATGTCTCAAAATCTGTACCGAAGTTCAATTTGCAGAAATTTACTATTTCTTCATTCGTTCCGGGAGCCTGGTTTAAAAACTGATTGCATGGAAAATCTAAAATTTCAAAGCCTTCATTTTTGAACTTTGAATAAAGCTTTTCAAGACCGTCATATTGAGGTGTAAAACCGCATCCTGTGGCAGTATTAACAATAAGCAATACTTTACCTTCATATTCCTTTAAAGATACTTCACTTCCATCAACCTTTTTTACACTGTAATCATATACTTTCATAATTTTCTATCTCCTCAAATTAATATTATATTTTGCCACTTAATATATATTTTATATATTGTGTCAAATTAAATTGTACTCAATGTTTATAAATAGATTGTACACAATTTAATTTAGTATGTCAAGATATTATTTGACTTTTTATAATTAATTGTGTACAATTCAATTGTATTGTAAAGGAGAATAATTATGGATAATAATACTAACATAAACAATGATAATGATGAATTACTTAAATTGGACAATCAGCTTTGTTTTTCACTGTATGTATGTTCAAAGGAAATAATAAAGAAATATAAACCTCTGCTGGATCCTCTTGGATTGACATATACAAGTTATATAACACTTTTGGCATTGTGGGAAGAAGACAATATAAATGTAAAAGATTTAGGCAAAAAACTTTATCTTGACTCAGGAACTCTTACTCCCATATTAAAAAAACTTGAATCCCAAAATTTTATAACCAGGACACGCTCAGCAGAAGATGAAAGAAGCGTAAATATATCTCTCACCAAAGATGGAATTTCCTTAAAAGAAAAAGCTAAAAATGTTTACAGTGAACTTGCATGTTCACTATTCAATAACTCAGATGAACTTTCATCAGGCATGAAATTACTGAATTCTCTTCACAATTTGATGAATTCTTTAAATCAAAACTCTGTGTAAAATACTTTAAACTTTTTAAACTTAAAAAGCTGCTGCCCTTTGTCACGGGCAAGCAGCTTTTATTTATTATTACAGCATTGGTTTAAGTGTTTCAAGCAGATAATCTGCAAATTCTTCAGCAGTTGCTCCATCTTTGTCTGTTGTTACAACATGTTTTCTTTCAGTTATTGTACATATGTCCAGTGTCTTGTCAAGAAGAGCTTTCCTATCACCGTAACCAATATGAGCAACCAGCATTCCCACTGCTCTTATTAAGCTGCATGGGTCTGCATAATTCCCTCTCCCGTGTGAAATAAGAAATGGAGCTGTTCCATGAATAGCTTCAAACATAGCATATTTATTTCCTATATTTGAAGATGAAGCTGTCCCAAGACCTCCTTGCTGTTCTGCGGCTACGTCTGTCACTATATCTCCGTAAAGATTCGGAAGAACAAACACTTCACAGCCTTTGCTGAATTCTGGATCCAACATTTTAGCACACATAGCATCAACAAGTTTTTCCTGAACTTCTATTTCAGGGTATTCTGCGCTTACTTTTTTCACTGCCTTTACAAAATTGCCGTCGTTCAGTTTGACAATATTTGATTTTGTAACAACAGTCACATTTTTTTTGCCATTTTTGCGCGCATATTCAAATGCTGCTCTTGCTATTCTTTCGCTTCCTTGTTTTGTTTGTACTTTGAAGTCAATAGCAAGATCTTCATTAACCTGTATTCCCTTGTTACCCCAGATGTATTCACCTTCTATGTTTTCTCTGAAGAATGCCCAGTCAATATTTTTCTCAGGAATTTTTATAGGACGAACTGCAGCAAACAGTTCAAGTTCACGTCTAAGCATTGTGTTGGCGCTAATAAGATTTGGCCATGGATCTCCTTCTCTTGGAGTAACCATAGGGCCTTTCAACAAAACATGACACTTTTTTATTTCTTCAAAAACATCATCAGGAAGACTTTGCATTTTTTCAGCTCTGTTTTCTATAGTCATTCCTTCGATCATACGGATTTCAACTTTTCCTGAACTGATTTCACTTTCAATAAGTACATTTAAAACTTTTATTGCTTCCTTCATTATAATTGGTCCTATGCCATCTCCCGGCATGATTCCTACTACAATTTTATCCAATTTTGAAAAATCGGTAATCTCAATATCAGCCTTCATTCTTTCAATTCGTGCATATTCTGACTTTATTAGTTCTGCAAATTTTTCCTGTGCTGTAATAATATTTTCCATACTATTCTCCTTATTTGTTTTTATTTGCAACATATCTGAGTTGTCCGCCGGCTATGATAATGCTTATTTCACGGTCAGTCAAATCAACTTTTGTTTTAAATGATGTTCCTTTTGTGATGTTTTTTACTGTAACTTTTCTTGTTTGTATTTGTTCAGCTATGTTTTCAACTTCAAGTTCGTCCATCATTTCAATGTTGTCATAATCTTCTTGATTTTCAAACAACAAAGGAAGGACGCCGTAATTTACGAGATTGTTTTTATGAATTCGAGCCATTGATTTTGCTATTATTGCCTTAACTCCCAAGTACATTGGTGCCAGGGCAGCATGCTCTCTGCTTGAACCTTGTCCATAATTTTCTCCACCAACAATGATGCTCTGGCCAAGTGTTTTGCATCTGTCATGGAATCCCGGGTCAATTCGTCCGTAGCAAAACTTGCTTATCTCGGGAATATTTGAACGTAGCGCTGAAAACTGAGCATTAGCCGGAGTAATGTCATCAGTAGTTATATTGTCTCCTCTTACTGCGGATACTTTAGCATTAAGTGTTTCAGGAAGCGGATCATTTATAGGCATTGGTCTTATGTTTGGCCCTCTCACAACTTCAAAATCTGCTCCGTCTTCAGCCGGAGGAATTATTAGCCTGTCATCAACTATAAAATCATCAGGTTCTATAATTTTATCGAGCATTTCAACATCATAGAAATCTCTTGGATCTGTAATGTAACCGGTTATGGCAGATGCTGCAGCTACTTCAGGGCTTGATAGGTAAAGCTTCGCATTCAGGTGCCCGCCTCTTCCTTTGAAGTTTCGGTTTGATGTACGCAAAGATACACCATCAGTGCTTGGAGCCTGACCTATACCACAGCATGCACCGCATCCGCATTCTATTATGCGTGCTCCTGCAGCCACAAGCTTGCCAATAATGCCGTCCCTAAGAAGCATTAAATACATTTGTCTGCTTCCCGGAGCTACCACGAAGCTTACTTCTGGATGAGCTACTTTACCGTCAACAATGGCTGCCGCCTTGGCAAAATCAGTATATGAAGCATTTGTACAGCTTCCTATAAACACCTGGTTGATTTTTATATCTTTTAAGTTCCTTGCTTCTGTTACGTTGTCAGGCATGTCTGGCATTGCAACTAGAGGCTCAATCTTGTCCAGGTCTATGTCTATAACTTCATCATATTCGGCATCTTCATCAGGCCCTAAATTGATCCAGTCCTGTTCTCTTTGTTCATTTATGAAGAACTCATGCACGATTTCATCACTTGGGAACAAAGATGTTGTTGCACCCATTTCAGCTCCCATATTTGTTATAGTTGAGCGGTCACGCACGCTTATGGAGGCAACACCTTCTCCTGTGTATTCATAAACTTTGCCTATACCTCCCTTGACAGTTTCCCGTCTTAGCATTTCAAGTATAACATCCTTTGCTGAAACGCCAGGTTTTAATTTTCCATGGAGATTTACATTTACTACAAAAGGCATTTTAAGGTATGTAGGTTCTCCTGCCATGGCAAGAGCAACATCGAGGCCTCCTGCTCCTATTGCAAGTGCTCCTACGGCTCCTCCTGTTGGTGTGTGGCTGTCAGAGCCAAGAAGTGTTATTCCTGGTCTGCTGAAACGTTCAAAATGCACTGTGTGGCATATTCCGTTTCCTGCCTTTGATAAATAAATTCCATATTTTTTTGCAACTGTCTGGAGATAAATATGGTCATCAGGATTTTTGTTGTCAGCATACAGCATGTTGTGATCTATATAACTTACAGAACGTTCAGTCTTTACTTTTGGTATTCCCAATGTTTCAAACGAAAGATATGCAGGAGTTCCTGTTACGTCATGTGTAAGAGTGTGATCAATTTTTATTGCAACTTCTTCACCTGCAACCAAACTTCCTGATACGTAATGGTCTTCTATGATTTTTCGTGTCATATTTTTTCCCATAATTAATCCTCATTTCTTTTTTATTATTCAGCATGGTATTTCTACAGAAATACCACGCATACGGGACTTTCAGTTTCAATTGTTTTTCCGGAAAAACTAAGATTTCCTGTTTTATCATCAACATGAAAAATTTTGATTGTGTGGCTGTCTTCATTGGCAATCAAAAGCTGTTTTCCATCAGGGCTGAATGTCATAAATCTTGGTGTTTTTCCCATGCAATCAGTGTGAACGATGCATTTTAAATATCCAAACACATCAATTTCAAACACTGCAATGCTGTCATGAATTCTGTTTGAAACATAAAGAAATTTGTTGTTTGGATGGATAACAACAGCACTTGCCTGACCTTCTCCTTCGTAATCCTTGGGCAATGTGGATATTTCTTGTTTATTCATTAAATTTCCATTATTTTCATCAAATATATAAAATGCTGCAGAATTTCCCTTTTCATTGACCACATATAAATATCTGTTATTGTCATGAAAAGCAGCATGTCTCGGATCATCACCTATTCCTGCCATGCGGCAATTAACAGCATTTAGAGATCCGTCATCATTTGATTTGAATACATTGACCTGAGAAAAGCCATCATTTCTTCCCTGTGCAGGAACAATCAAATAATTTCCGCTCTTATCCCATATACACTGATGTGGATGAGAAATATTTTCTTTTGTTTTGCCTGGAAATACAGCCTTGAATATTGGGTTCGTAAGACTGCCGTCAGCATTTCTTTTTAATACACTTACAGCACCCCCTTGAAGAGAAGCAACATATATGTATTGGTTTTTTTTATCAACAGTTATGAATACCGGATTCTTGCCTCCGGAATCAACCGTTTTAAGATGAGATAACTTACCCGTACTCTTGTCTATTTTAAATGAACTTACAGCATTTATATCTCCATGAACAGTGTATAAAAAATCTCTGTTTTTATCAAAGCATTGATATGATGGATTTATTAAATCGCTGATAATCTGAACTTCCTTCCAGTCTCCATCACTATCTATACTGTACACTTTCAAGCCTTTTCCGCTTGCATTTCTTACTTTTGTGGTCCTGCAGCCCACGTATGCAATTTTTTTCATAGTTACCTCATGTTTTATTCCTACTACTTTTCATGCAGCAAACGATTTTCACCGTATCTTTTATGTTGAAGATAAATTGATTATATATTATTTATTGTTTTTTGTACAATATCCTTATATAATATTGCTATAAATTTTAGCTATAACCTGGAGGAATCATGCGTTTAAAAGATTTTCTATATTTTTCAACAATAGCCAAATATAAAAGTTACTCTAAGGCTGCTGATGAACTTTTCATAAGTCAGCCAACACTGAGCCAGGCAATCAGCAGGCTTGAAAACGAACTGGGTGTTAAGCTGTTTGATCGTGACAACTTGACTGTGTCATTGACTTCTGTAGGAAAAATATTTCTGGAGGATGCCAATGAAATTTTGGCTGCAACAGACAGACTTAAAAAGAAAATGAAAAATATTTCAGAATCAAATTATGGCACAATCCGGGTTGGTTCATCACAGTTTTACGGATCATTTATTTTTCCTGTGCTTATTCCTTCATTGAAAGAAAATTATCCTGGAATTAAAATAGAAATAACAGAAGAATCATCTGATCAGTTGGAAACAATGGTAGAAAGCGGCGATCTTGATTTTGCATTTATTCCTCTTCCAATTACAGCTGGACATTTAACTAGTTGTCACATGTTCAATGAGAAAATTCTATTAGCAATTCCTGATGAACCAAGCATCTACAGCAAACTAAAACTAACTCCTGACAAGCACTGGCCTTATGTTGAAAATTTCTCAGCCTTGGCTCATGAAAATTTTATGCTTCTAAAAAAAAACAATGAAGCTACGAATAAAAGCAGATGCTTTATGTGAAAATGCAGGATTTTCTCCAAATGTTATAATTGAAAGCCAGAACATGGAAACTCTAAGAAATTACGTGTCTCTTGGCATTGGTATAAGTTTTCTTTCACATTTACTTGCAAGCTCAAGCAAACCAGGAATACTGTATTATCAACTGCACGATTACAGCATTGTACGTGATTTCGTCTTGATATATTCAAAAAACAATCCTCTGTCGTCAATGGAAAAGGCATTCATCCAGGTGTCAAAGGAATCATTGTCTTCGTTCAACTGCGATTGATTTGAATTTTAAATTGATAATTGCGAAAAATAAAAAGTTTGTCCTATAATTTGTTATAGGACAAACCTCTATTAGGAATGTTTTAAAAAACTAAACTATTTAATTTCTTCTCTTGCTTCGTAAGCTTCTACTAAAGCTGTAATAAAGTGAGAGTGAGGATCTTCAAGTGCCATTGTAGCGCTGGTTGTAACATCAACAAGCATTGCTGCTTCTTCAGCTGTAAAAGTAGCTGTAACAGCTTTGTCAGCATCTGTCAACTTTTCAGTATATGCCATTTTATATGGTCTTCCGTTAGCATCTGTGTATTTTTCGTTCCATGCAACTACTTCAGCTACTGTCATGCCTTTGAAGAATGACTCATAGTAGTCAAGTTGTTCAAACCATTCTTTTTTTGTTAAATTGTCAGCTGCGCCTTTTGATATTAAGTGTGTCATATCATATGCATAGCCTTCTTCTCTCTTAGTTTCCCAAACATCGTCAATCGATGCCACAAATGCATCTTTTGTTGCCTGGTCAGCAGCAGGATCAACCCATCCTGGGAACAGAGCATATGTAATTTCCATAACATCCCAAGTCAAGTCTACAATTCTTCCATCCTGGTCGAAAATAACACTTGCAGTAGTTATGTTCAAATTATCCTTTTGTTCGCCTCTGATTCTGTAGTTAGCTGATTCACCAAATCCATGATAAAGTTTTCTCTCTGTTGCTACAGCCGGTGCAGGAGTTGCAGCAGTAGTTGCAACAGGAACTGTAGCGCCAGCTTTGACGAATAATTTATCTCCAACATAAATCAAACTGATGTTTTTTACCTGTGGATTCAATTTAGCCAATTCATCAATTGTCATATTGAATTTTGCAGCGATTTTCCAGAATACATCTCCGCTGACTACAGTATAGACATCTCCTGAAGGTACACTGGTTGTTACAGCTGTAATTGCTGGAGCCGGTGCAGTTGGAGCAGTTGGTGTTGCAGTTGGTGTTGCAGTTGGCGGTTCTTGTGTTGCCGGTGTAGCCCATGATGTTGCATCAACATCAGCAGCTGCGGGGAATGTCATTGCAGAAATTAATAATGAAACTAGTAGTACAATACTTAATGTTTTTTTCATTTTCTTCCTCCCATTTTTAAGTAATATTAAAACCAAAACATTCCTACTAATAAATTTTAGCACATAAGAAAACGTTTGTAAAATAATTTTATTTTATATTACATTATAAATATGTAACAGAATTGATCTTTAATCTTCTGAACTGATATCTATGAAGCGTATTCCCTTTCCCCATACATTTATAACAGGCAGCACTTTAACAAATGCCGTGGAATCAACTTGCTTTATTAACTTTTGTATCATTACAGCCTGATTTGGAGAGCATACGGATTCAATCTGAACCTTTTCTTCATTTGTATAGCACCCTGTTACATTTATAAGAGTTACTCCTCGACCAAGTTCAAACATTATAAACTTACTTATTTCTTCATACTTGCTGCTGATTATTTCAAGCTTGTACAACTTGGTTCCAAATCCAAACATTATGTAGTCGCATACCTTTGTTATAACCAATTGACTGATGATAGAATAAAGAGCTATATTTCTTCCAAAAGCAAAGGCTGCAGTAATTATTACAAATCCGTCCAGTACAAGCATTATGTAGCTGACATTTATTGATGGAAAAGCCTTCTTGTTAAGGATTCTGGCAAGTGTATCTGTTCCTCCGAACGAAAATCCCTTCCTAAGTATCATTCCGACTCCAAGCCCGTAAAATAGCGAAAAATATATGGAAGCAAGAAGAAGATCATTTTCCACAAATTTAAATTCAAAGCTCTGCATTGCCAGGAGAACTGTAGGATACAGCACAGAAAGAAAAATAATTTTCATTATTTCTTTTTTGCCCATCAATACAAATGTTATAAGCAATATTATAAGAGTTGCAAAATAGTAAATATAGGAATAGTTAATATGCAGGTATTTTTCCAATACAATTGCAAGACCTGTAATGCCGCTGGTTATAAGTCCATTTGGCTTAAGAATATAATTAACTGAGAATGCAGTAATGAGGCAGCCTATAGTTAAGTAAATTGTATCACTGAATAATTTTTTCAAATTTGTATTGCGCATTTTGTCTCCTTTTAAATACAATTAATATATTTTGTTCACGCCATAGTAATATAATAACAAAAATTAGAAAAAAATCAAAGCAATTTAATAATACACATATGGATTTCTAAGACAGCTTTTTAAGGAATAATCAATCTCAATGGGGAAAATATATATGTGTGACTTTATCTCACTAATATTTAAAAGGAGGTATTAAAATGAGCAAAGGAAATGGAAGACACAATAAAAGCGGCGAAGGCAACGGTATGGACAAATTCAACGGTACTTGTAACGGCATAACAAACTCAAACAAATCTCAAGATCAAATGGATTATGGTATAAAGCATAACAATCCTAATTCAAATGATAACAAATTAGGAGCATACAACTCAAACAGCTTCTTAAGCTCAAAAGACAAATTAAAAAACAAAAAATGATAATAAAGTGCTGATACATGGTATCAGCACCTTTCATTCTAACATTAATCCAGTGTATCAATATACACATCGACATTGTAGTTAGGAAGCAGGAATGAATCTGTTGTATTGATTGAAATTTTTACGGGAACCACAGTTTCACCGTTGTTGCTGAACGCCATCCCTGACAAATATACTACACTGCCTTCATATTCTTTGGTCCTATCGGCAACAGGCACTATCTTAACCGTCTGTCCTTCTTTTACATCCTTGATAAATTCTTCGGGAACGTTGGCTTCAACAATCAGACTGTCCAAATTGACTATGGTAAATGCTTTCTGTTCTTCATTTGTAATGTTTCCGGGAGCATATTTTAAGTCATATACTGCTGCGTTTTCATATTCAGATACTACTTGATTTCCTACTATGAATGGTTTGTTGAGCTTGCTCTCCATGACTGCTACACCGTACTCAATTTGAGTGCCTTTTTGTGCCAATATGTCAGCTTTGTTCATTTCAGTTTCCTTACTTACCTGGTACTGTTCTATGTTTCTATCATTAGATTCTGAAGCAATTTTCAGTTCATATTCAATGTCATTCATTTTATTTCTTGCTTCATCCGTGATTTTCTTGTATTGATTATATGATTCCTGAGATATTGCCCCTTCATTATAGAGATTTTCCTTGTTCTTAAATTCTTCTGCAGCCTGCTGGTAATGAGATTTTGCAAACTCCAGATTATTTTTTAGTTTTTCAAGCTCTGATGTTTTGTCATCCAGTGTGAGTCCGTTCAAACTTGTAACAGCACTCTTTTCTTCAAGCTTGGCAATATTGAGTTCAATCTTTTTATCTTGTATCAGAGCCTGATACTTTGTTAAATCCAAAGTTATTATAGGTTCATTTAAACCAACATGCTGGCCTTCTTCAACTTGAACATCCATAACAACAGCCGGAAATTCAATAATAACATCTTTTGATTCTTCTGATTTTACAATTCCAAAGGCTTCAATTATTTTTGATTGCTCTGATATGTCTACTTCTTCCACTTGAGATGTTTCTTCACTCTTGCCGCAACTCGTAATAATAAGTACCAAACACATAATTGCTGACATTGCGGCTAATTTTCTTTTTGTCATTATTCCCACACCCTTCCATCCTTTACATTAATAATTCGATTTCCATACTTTGCTGTATCCAAAGAATGGCTTACCTGCAATATGGTCTTTCCTTTTTCGTGATTGATTTTCTGAAACAAATTCATTACTTCTTCAGTTGTCTTGCTGTCAAGATTGCCTGTGGGCTCATCAGCAAGAATAATGTCTGGTTCATTTATAAGTGCTCGTGCTATTGCAACACGCTGCTGCTGTCCTCCCGACAATTCCCTTGGAGTGTGTTTTTTCCTGTCTGATAATTCAACAACATCAAGAATTTCATCAAGTTTATCACGATATTTGCTGATCTTTTTCCCATCAAGAAGTAAAGGAAGCATCACATTGTCCTCCACTGTCAAATTAGGAACAAGATTATAAAACTGAAAAACAAATCCAACTTCCCTGCGCCTCATGATGCTTTGTTCCTCATCAGACAAGGCTGAAATATCCTGACCCTTAATTAATATTTTTCCGGTTGTAGGCTTATCAAGGCCTCCTAACAGATATAATAGCGTGCTCTTTCCGGACCCTGAAGGCCCCATTATTGTAATAAATTCTCCTTTTTCAACGCTCATGTTGATGCCTTTTAAAACATCAACGGTCAGCTCTCCCAGCAAAAATGTTTTATTTAAGTCTTTAACTTCGATAATATTTTCCATTGTCCACCTACTCGTATTTAATTGCTTCAATAATGTTGAGTTTTGATGTTTTTAATGCAGGACTGATTGAAGCCAGCACTGCAATAATAATACCGCCCACCAATGCACTTATAAAAAAGTTCATTGAGTAATGTATTGCAATTGGAATGTCAATTGATTGCATAAGATTCGGAACTGATAAAAGCATAAGGGTTCCGCCTATAATTCCTACAACACCTCCAATACAGCCTCCTGTGAGAGCCTCAATCATAATCATCTTCAATGTCTGTCTTTTAGAAAGGCCAATTGACCTCATCATGGCAATTGAACGCTTTCTCTCCATAAAACTGATCATGTAATTATTGAACACTCCAAAAATTCCAATGAGCATGGCGATAACTGAAAAAGCTTGAAGTATTATCATAAACTGATTGTTAGATTCATAATTCTTCTTTTCCATGCTGTCGATTGTATCCCCAAACATTCCACGCCTTGTGAATTTATCCTGTATGGATGAAAGGACTTCATCGGGATTTTTTGATGTTTTTATAAAAAAGTTACTTATTTGCTGTTGTTTCATATCCATTTTATAATATTTCTGTGAAATCACTGCATTGCTTCCATTGCTCATGATTGAATCATAAAATCCTATGACTTTGTATGTTTTATCCCCGCTTTTCATTTCAAGTGTTAAGCTGTCGCCAACTTTTAATCCAAGCTTTTCCTTTGCCATATTGGCAACCATAATATTTCTTCCTTCATCCAAAAGTTTGAAAGTTTCGTCAGCATCCAATTTGCCTTGCAGTCTGAATGTCACATAATCTCTGTATCTTTTTATGTCAACGCCCTGCAGGTAACGAATGGTGTAATTAGCATCCTTGACATCCACACCATCCCATGACTCATATGCTCCGTAGGTTCCATATACCCCGTCAACACTTCTAAGAACCTGCTCCGTATTTCTGTCGGAGTTGTACAAGCTCACCATTATGTCAAAGTTCCAGTCCTTGTAGGCATTTAATACTTCTATTCCCACACTGCTGCTTATGGTGTTTATCATAAGCAGGGTCGATATTCCTATGGCAAGAAGGGAAATGTTATTTAAAATATTTTTGTTGCCGTTTAAGTTTTTAACAGCAAGAATTCCTTCATTTCCAAAAAAATTACCGTAAAACCCTTCAAATAATTTTAAAAAGATTCTTGTTATATAAGGAACACACATGACTACAGCAACTGTTGAAATGAGAAGGCTTACTACATTTATTAACAGTGCCAGTGACTTAGGAGCAACAAGAGGCAATGATGACGATAGCAAAAGCATGATTATTCCGGCATATTTTTTCCATTTTTTGTTTTTTTGATTTTATTTCAGTGTTGTTAAGCACAAGGTCCTTTATTGGTATTTTAGATGCTTTGCTTATGGGGCGCCAGGAACTTATCAGTGCTACACATATTGCAAGAAGAAATGACGCAGCCAAATGTCCGATTCCGAATTTTATAGAAACATTCATTTGTCCGTTGTAGGGATCTGCAGCCATAATCTTTGCTATGAGATACAATACTCCAATCCCCAAAATGTCACCTACTATACCCCCAACAACTCCATATGTAAGACTTTCTCCTATAAGCACAACATCTGTCATCTTTCTTGTAGCACCAATGCTTCTAAATGTTCCGATAACAGGCAGACGTTCTGTAGTTATTACCTTGAATGTTGAATAGATAATGAAAATACTTATGAAAAGCACCATTGAAGTCATCATAAACATGGGCACCACAATAAACTGCATATATTGTCTTAGTTCATCTGCTGAAAAAGGTTCACTTACCCTGTATCTTGGATAAAGTTTTTCTAGAGTAGCAATGGCAGATTTAATATCAACACCTTCTTCAATAACAACAAAGGCAGTCTGAACCCTTCCTCTCACGTTTCGTATAGATGCTATTGTATCCATAGGCATTACTGCTGTCATTGTGTCTGACTGAGGGTTATGCTGAAATATTCCCGTTGGTCTGGAAATTCCGTATACTGTCAGGATTTTATCTCTGCCGTTTATTTTTATGTCAATCCGGTCTCCTACACTGTAGCCATACTTATCTGCAAATATTTTGCTAAGTATTATAAAATTTCCTTCAAAATCCTTATTTCTTGCAACTTGACTGAAGTTTACCGGATTGAGCTTATCGAGTTCATCAATATTAAATCCTCGTACAATCAGATTTTCTGTTTTAATGTTATATTTTTCTGATTGATCTTCAGACAATTTGTAACTGCCGGATGCCGCTATACTTCCCGTTATATATGATATACCGTCTATAGGCTCAGATTTAATTTTGAAAGTTCCTGAAGGCGAATCCTCATCAGGCTGTATTATTATATCTGCCTCACCCGTCTGCATTTTGATTTGATTTTCATACATGCTGCTGATAGTGCCGGATAACCCGCTGCAAGCAAAAAAAAGTGCAGCAGAAATTGCAATAGAAAATACAATAATAAATGCTCTGAATTTTTTCTCAAGGATGCTCTTTACAATGAACCTTACAATAATTCCCAATTAATTCCTCCATTTATTAAAAAGTGAAGATTTTCACACAATAAATACTACGAAAAGTTGTCATGCATTCTCTATTATACCATTTTTTATCTTAAATGCTATAAAAATCTTTTACTATAAGTAATAAAATAACCATTTAAATAATAT
>NZ_CANG01000946.1:0-275 GCF_000309315.1 Sedimentibacter sp. B4 | reverse complement strand
GTGTATTCTTCAACGAGTCTCAGGCCTTCGCCGAATCTTTGGAAGTGAACTATTTCTCTTTCTCTCAGCCATCTCAGTGTGTCTTTTACAAGAGGGTCATCTGTTAAAAGAATCAGGTTTTCATATGTTGCTCTTGCTTTTTGCTCTGCAGCCATGTCATTGTATAAATCAGCTATAGGATCCCCCTTTGCCTGGGTGTATTTTGCTTCCCATGGAACACCGTCAGAGTCAAGTAAAAATGGACATGTTTCATGGTTTGCGTAGTAGCCTCCCAT
>NZ_CANG01000947.1:0-496 GCF_000309315.1 Sedimentibacter sp. B4 | reverse complement strand
TTAAAGGAAAGGGGACACACCTCCTTTTCTAAAGGGAAAGTCTCTGAAATTCAGAGGAATGTCCCCAATATAAAAATGTGGACTCATAGCTCAGTTGGATAGAGCAACGGACTTCTAATCCGTGTGCCGGGGGTTCGAATCCCTCTGGGTTCACCATTAATTTTATATGACTCATTAGCTCAGCTGGTAGAGCACCTGACTCTTAATCAGGGTGTCCAGGGTTCGAGTCCCTGATGGGTCACTTACAAGGAAAAGTAACACCTTCTCTTTGTGAAAATAGTCTTTGTGGGATATGAAAATGTCTCCAATATATAATTATTAAGATCCATTAGCTCAGCAGGCAGAGCACTTGACTTTTAATCAAGGTGTCCGGCGTTCGAATCGCCGATGGATCACCAATTCTGGAGAGGTATCGAAGTGGTCATAACGAGGCGGTCTTGAAAACCGTTTGGGTGAAAGCCCGCGTGGGTTCGAATCCCACCCTCTCCGCCAATTT
>NZ_CANG01000948.1:0-9115 GCF_000309315.1 Sedimentibacter sp. B4 | reverse complement strand
CTGTAAACATGAGATTCTTCGAGCAAGCTCTCAGAATGACAACGTCTAGTATATACATTGTCATCAACCTGAGCTCCCAAGGAGCCTTTATTCAAACAACACCTTGCCGAGCAAATTTGTGAATTCCTGAATTTTATCTGTATCAATTCCGCTGTAATTCAGTGAAAAAATTATTTTATCCCCATTTCTGCTTATGATGTTTAGCAAAATGCGGGAATTTTTTATTTGTTCCATCAAATGTATGTCATCTTTTTTTACATATGCTTCACATACAACATGAAGACCCGAGTCTGAATTTATTATTTCCAGTTTATCCTTGAATGTTTTTTTGAAGCTTGCAGAAAGAGCCAGGTTTTTCTTACTGTAAATTCTTTTAATTTTTCGAAGGTGCTTGAGCATGTAGCCTTCCTTCATGAAATTTGCAAGAACTACTTGGTCGATTTTGGAAGTTGACTGAGTGTGTCTGTATTTAATTTCATTGTATTTTGAAAGAAGCTTTTTAGGTATAACCATGAAGCTTATTCTAAGAGAAGGCAGAAGCATTTTTGAAAATGAACCCAGGTATATGACACAGTCATTCTTGTCCAGCCCCTGAAGACTGGGTATTGGCATTCCTCCATATCTTATCATGCCATCATAATCATCTTCTATTATGAGACCGTTGTTCTTCTGTGCCCAATCCAAAAGCTCCATTCGCTTGTTAACCGGCATGATGGTTCCAAGAGGATACTGGTGTGAAGGGCTTATATATATGAGATGGGCATCGCTGTTTCTTAGTTTTTCTACTGGAAAGCCGTTGTCCGTCACTTCTATGTGGCGTATGTTGAAGAGGTAATCTTCAAATATGAACTCTGCTTTGTTAAAACCAGGTGTTTCAACAGCCACAGTATTGTAATCATCCTTAATTATTCCTATGAGAATTCCCAAAAGATATTGAACGCCAGCTCCAACAATTATCTGATCAGCGCTTGTGTTGCCTCCGCGCATTGTATTGACAAAATTAGCTATTTCATCCCTTAAAAATTTTTCTCCCTGAATGGAGCCGCTGGAGTAAATGTCAGTTCTATCATCTGAAATTACCTTGTTGTAAAGTCTCTTCCATGCTGAAGTGTCAAAGCTTTCCTTGTCAACGCCGTTATTTAAATAATTTATTTCAAACTGCTGATTTAGTATGTTTTTCTGTACGTCATGATTTATTTCAAAGTTGTATTCTGTAAGGTCGCATACAAAGTAACCCCTCTTTGGGAAATTTTCAATGTATCCTTCAGCCACCAGCTGGCTGTATGCATTTTCAATTGTTGTCTTGCTTAAGTTAAGGGTCGTTGATGCTTCCCTGATTGAAGGAAGCTTGGCATCAGGCTTTAACAGACCTGATATGATTTCGTTCTTTATGTATTCGTAAAGTTGTATGTACAGCGCCTTGCTGCTTTCCTTGTCAAAGACAGGCGATATTATCATGGAAACCTCCTTGAACTGACCATTTTAAATATCAAGATTTTATAAAAACTAAAGTTACACTTATTTTAGCATATATTTGATTTATTTCATATTAAATTATCATTTAAATTAATATTTCATATGTTATAATTATAATGAAATTTATTTCTAGGAGTATATATGCACAAAATAAATGAAATTGATGGTTTTGAATATGTAACATTTCCGTCACTTGAAAATCATGAAAACTTGTTTCACTGCTTCACCACAAGAAAAGGCGGCGTGAGCAGAGGCAATTTCTGTTCAATGAATTTAGGTATGGGTTCAGGTGATGAAGAAGAAAATGTAAAAACTAATTACAGAATAATGGCAGAAAGACTCAACATCAATCTGTATGATATTGTTGAAACAGACCAAACTCATACAAGCAACATAAAATATGTAACAGAAGAATACAAGGGATATGCCATGATGGATCCTTTATACACTGATGTGGACGGCTTGTATACAGATAAAAGAAATATAGCTCTCATGACATTCCACGCTGATTGCACTCCGCTGTTTTTTTTCGACCCTGTGAAAAATGTTGTGGGAATGGCTCACGCAGGTTGGAAGGGAACTCTTAATAACATAGCAGGAGAAATCGTGGATGCATTTGTGAAGGATTTCGGCAGTAATCCAGGAGATATAATTGCAGCCATAGGCCCTTCTCTTGGACAGTGCTGCTTTGAAGTTGACAAGGACGTGGCAGACATGTTCCTTGAATACGATGAAAATTATACGGATTATATGATTGTCAAGGGAGAAAAATATCATTTCAACCTTTGGGAAATAAACAAGCATCTCATGGTCAAACATGGTATGAAAACTTCTAACATTGAATTGTCCGGATTGTGCACCAAGTGTAACAACCACATGTTTTTTTCTCACCGTGGGCAAAAGGGGAAAAGGGGTCTCATGTGTGGAATAATAATGCTTAAATAATCAATCAAAAATTAAGCGGGTATTCTTGTTGAATGTTGCATCTTTTCTATTAATATTTTTTAATTTAATTTATTAATCATATCTTCGGTACATGCCAAATATAATACTATATAAAGACGTGAGGAGGGTATGAAATTGTCTATTAAGAAGATTATATCTCTAATATTGATTGTTTGTTTGGCAGCAAGCATAACAGGATGCAGTACTTTAGACATGATGGTTGGTCTAAAGGGAGGAGAAAATCCGGACGTAACAGATTTGGCAGACTTGTCAGATTTTGAAATTGTAGATGACAGCATCGGAGAAGAAGCTAAGGAAGATATAGAACAAGAAGCTGTTGAAACCATCACTGTCAATGCTCAAGAAGAAAAGATGAAAGATATACTGGCATATTATGAAGATGAAAATGGTTTTATAGTACCTGTAAATACAAAGATTCCATGGGAAGAAGGAATTGCAAAAGCAACACTCAGAAGCATGGTTGTAGGAAGCGAAATTGAACAGAAAATAGCTCAATCAAATCTTCATGGCGTCTTGCCTGAAGGAACACAAATAAGAGGAATGTCTATTAAGGATGGTTTATGCGTTGTCGATTTAAGCAATAATGTATTAAATACAGAGTCAATAGATCAGGAAAAAAATATGGTTTCTGCTCTTACATACACTTTGACCGAATTTCCTACAATTGATAAGGTGGAAATCATGGTTGAAGGACAGGACATTGCAGCTCTGTCTAAGGGCTACAGCATAGATACTGCCTTTGAAAGAAAAAATATAAACTTGCAGGGTAAAGATGACGGAATCAACTACACCGTTTATTATAAAGCTCCTGATACTGAAGTGGAAGGACACTATGTTCCTTTGACATTTTCTGCATCAAAAGTTGGAAATCCAGCGGTTGCAGTGGTTGAAAGACTGTTTGGAGGTGCACCGTCTGATACGGTGCTCAGCAACAACATACCTGTTGGCGTAAACTTAAGAGATGTTGAAGTAAAAGGCGGCACAGCAGTTGTTAATCTGGGTGTTGAAGCTGTGAACCTTTCACAGGAAGAATTTGAAGACATGAACGCAATAGTTGTTCTTTGTCTTGAGCAGTTCGAAGAAATAGCAGATGTTGAATACAACATAGAAGGCTTGTCATTTGAAGCAGCAGGTCTTAACTTTGAAGATGACAATGTAACACCGGTATTCAACCAATACTAAACAAATTAAGAGTTAAGAATTAAGAATTAAGAACTAATTGAAACTGGATGGCAATGCCATCCAGTTTTTTCTTTTAATTCTTCACTCTTCACTCTCAATTCTTAATTATTTTTTGTTAGTTTTGTTTTGCCTTTACTGCAAAGTCAGGAGTTTGAATTTCTCCGTAAGGAGCACCTTCTTCAATTTCTCCTGCAGTCTTCATAATATCAATAAGGCGGTTGTAACCGTCTTCTCCAAGAACAAGGTCAGGGTTCCATGTATCCAGATCCTTGTATGTCTGGACTATTTCTGCGATGAACTTCACATCCGAATCTGCAAACTGAGGAAGAATTGCTTCAGCAACTTCTTCTGCAGTGTGCTCTTCAACCCATACCATTCCTTTATAAAGAGCGTTGGCAAATCCCTGAACAACTTCAGGATTTTTTTCGATGTAGCTTTCCAGAGAGCTGTAGCATGTGTATGGAATGTATCCGGCCATCTCACCAACAGATGCCAGTACATATCCGTTTCCTTGCTTTTCAAAAGTAGATGCCAGAGGTTCAAACAATGTGGTGTAATCTGCTTCTCCGGAAGCAAATGCGCCTGCCATCATATCAAACTGCACATCGGTTCTTACATCCAGGTCAGTACCGGGAGTCAGTCCGTTTTGTTTCAGAACATATTCAAGAGTCATGAGAGGAACTCCTCCCTTTCTTCCGCCAAGAATTGTCTTGCCCTTTAGCTTGGCTATGCTGAAGCTGTCGTCAGCTTCTCTTCCAACAATAAAGGAACCATCCCTTTGAGTGAGCTGTGCAAAGTTTATTGGCTGATCCTCTCTCCCCTGAAGATATACGTATACGCTTGCTTCAGGTCCCATGAAAGCAATGTCAGCTTCGCCGCTGACAAGGGCAGCCATGCACTTGTCAGCCCCTCCGCCATTTGTCAACTCAACATTTAAACCTTCCTCATCAAAAAATCCCTTTTCAATGGCAACATACTGAGGTGCATAAAAAATGGAATGGGTAACCTCCACAAGCCTAACGTCCTGTTTTTCGGTTGTTTTTTGTTCGCAGCCTGCAAGAAAGAGCGATGCAACCATTAAAACAACCACCAGTAAAGAAATATACTTTTTCATAATACCCTCCGATAATAGTCTTAGTTCATATAATATTCAAATTAAACACAAAAGTTACAGAAATAACTTCAATAATAATCTTCTTTACAGTTCGTTTGATAAAAAATATTATGTAGAAAAATTGCATTATGTGTGCTATATTAGAAATGTATGTAAAAATAAGGAAGCGAATTTTTACATACATTTGAATTTATTCGAATGTCAGGAGAATAATATGGTTATTCATTTTTCGGATTTTCTTACACAAATCATATCTAGTCCCCCTTTGTTAATAACTGCAGTTCTTACATTGGGAGTCATATTGGTAAATGGTTGGACAGATGCTCCAAACGCCATTGCCACATGCGTCTCGACACGTTCAATTACAGCAAGAAATGCAATTTTAATGGCCGCTGTGTTCAATTTTTTTGGGGTATTCATTATGACCATGATAAATGCAAATGTTGCCATGACTATTTATAACATGGTTGACTTTGGCGGAAACACAAGGGAAGCCCTCATAGCATTGTGTGCTGCATTGTTTGCCATAGTAACATGGGCTACAGCTGCATGGTGGTTTGGGATACCCACCAGTGAGAGCCATGCTCTTATTGCAGGAATATCAGGAGCTGCCATAGCCATTCATAACGGCATGGGCGGAATTAACCCTAATGAATGGATTAAGGTAATTTACGGACTTGCTCTGTCAACTGTACTTGGATTTATAATGGGATGGGTGACAGTAAAGCTGACTGAAATCATATTCAGAGGATTTAACAGAAGAAAGACAAACATGTTCTTTCAAAAAGCACAGGTATTAAGCGGTGCAACAATGGCATTCATGCACGGCGCTCAGGATGGACAGAAGTTTATGGGAGTGTTCATGCTTGGAATATTCCTAGCAAATGGACAAGCAAATGTTACAAGTTTTCAAATTCCTTTATGGATGATGCTCATGTGCTCAATTGTAATGGCTCTTGGAACCTCCATAGGCGGATACAAAATAATAAAATCAGTAGGAATGGATATGTGTAAGCTTGAAAAATATCAGGGATTTTCAGCAGATATGGCTGCTGCCACATGTCTTTTGATTTCTTCCTTGTCAGGAATTCCGGTAAGCACAACTCATACAAAGACAACGGCAATAATGGGCGTGGGAGCTGCAAAAAGACTTTCATCTGTAAACTGGAGTTTTGTTAAGGAAATGGTCTGGACTTGGCTTCTTACTTTTCCGGGCTGCGGGTTAATAGGATTTTTAATGGCAAAAATGTTTATAACATTATTTTAATATAAGAGGTGAAAAATGGCACGTAAAAATGATTATGATTATTTTGACGGATTCATAAAGCTCTCTGAGTACTGCTGCAGTGCCGCTGAAATGCTTGATGACAATATTAAAAAATATGATGCGGAAACACTTCAGGAAAAGATGAAGAAAATGCATGAAATAGAACATGCTGCTGATTTGGAAGGGCATGAAATAATAAGAAGACTTGCCCGTGAATTTATAACGCCAATTGACAGGGAAGACATAGTACAGCTTCTGCATCAAATCGACGACATTACTGACTGCATTGAAGATGTGCTTCTTCACATGTACATGTACAATGTTAAGTCCATACGAGAAGATGCCTTTGGCTTTTCAAAAATAATTCTTCAAAGCTGCCAAGAACTGAAGGATACTTTTGAGGAATTCAAGAATTTTAAGAAATCAAAAGAAATTCACAAAAAGATTGTGCACATAAACAAACTTGAAGAAGACGGAGACAACCTCTATACAGAGGCTGTAAGAAAACTTCACATGACAAGCACCGATGCCATTGAAATAATGACATGGACCATTGCATTCAACCGTTTTGAAAAATGTTGTGATGCATGCGAAGAAGCTGCAAATGTTGTTGAGAGCATAATTATGAAAAATTCATAAATAATTGTGAAAAAAAGTTTATTTTTGCAAAAAAATAGTTGCAATGTAAACGAATGATTGTTAAAATATAAGCAGGAGGCGTATTATGGATAAGCACGATAGAATTTCACCTGCGGTAATCAGACGATTACCAAAATATTACAGATATCTTGGAGAACTTACTAAGATGGGGATTAATAAAACTTCGTCAAGAGAACTCAGCGAGATGACTGGTTTTTCAGCTTCACAAATAAGACAGGACTTAAATAATTTCGGGGGATTTGGACAACAGGGTTTTGGCTACGATGTAGAAAACTTGAGAAATGAAATTGCAAAGATTCTTGGCCTTGACAACAAGTACAAGATCATTATAGTAGGTGCCGGAAATATCGGCCAGGCAATTGCAAATTATACAGGTTTTTCCGAAGCCGATTATGAAGTTGTCGCATTGTTTGACAAAAATCCAAAACTTATAGGGATGTCAATAAGAAATGCAATGATCATGGACTCAGACGACTTAGAAAATTTTCTCGAAAAAGAAAAAATAGACATAGCTGTTATATGCACTCCTAAGAGTGTCAGCCAGCAGGTTGCAGAACAGTTGGTGAGATGCGGAATACATGCTATATGGAATTTTGCCCCGAAAGATTTAAAAATGCCTGAAAATGTACATGTTGAAAATGTTCATTTAAATGAAAGCTTGTTTTCTCTGACTTATTATTATAACAGAATGAACAAGGAAAAAAGTAAAAATGAATAAAACTCAAAAAAATGCAGAGATTATGACGTAAGTTAAAATCTCTGTTTTTTTATACACTATTTAGACCGTTTTTGGCGCCGAGACAAATATTACGAATAATTAACACATTATTTATTGTAAATTAATAAAAATAATTTAAAATTAAATAATTTATGAAAGGTGGTGCAAAATTCGTCTCAAAAAGTTATAATTACAAATAGTTAATATAAAATTGATTGAATTGTGAATACATTTTGATATAATAAAGAAGGAAATACATAATATTATTTCATGGAGGTTTTGTTTAATGAATGCATATATTGAAAGAGTAATTGAGCAAGTTAAGAAAAGAGACGCTAATGAACCTGAATTTATTCAGACAGTTGAAGAAGTATTATTCAGCTTGGAGCCTATGATTGAAAAACATCCTGAGTATGAAGCAGCAGGACTTTTGGAAAGAATTGTTGAACCAGAAAGAAGCATTTCTTTTAAAGTTTCATGGGTTGATGATAAAGGACAAGTACAGGTTAACAGAGGATACAGAATTCAGTTTAACGGAGCAATAGGACCTTACAAAGGTGGATTAAGATTCCATCCTTCAGTATATTCAGGTATAATGAAATTCTTGGCTTTTGAACAAACATTCAAAGATTCACTCACAGGTCTTCCAATAGGCGGAGCAAAAGGTGGTTCTGACTTTGACCCAAGAGGAAAATCAGATGCAGAAGTAATGAGATTCTGCCAAGCCTTCATGACTGAACTTTACAGACATATAGGACCAGACGTTGACGTTCCTGCAGGAGACATAGGAGTTGGCGGAAGAGAAGTAGGTTATTTATACGGACAGTACAGAAGAATCAGAGGCGCTTTTGAAAACGGCGTATTAACAGGCAAAGGAATACCATTTGGCGGAAGTTTGGCAAGAACTGAAGCTACAGGATACGGCGCTGTATATTATACACAAGAAGTTTTGAACCACTTCGGAGAAGAAGTAGCAGGCAAGACATTCGTAGTATCAGGTTTCGGTAACGTTGCTTGGGGAGTTGTTCAGAAAGTTAACCAATTAGGCGGAACTGTTGTTGCTATTTCAGGTCCAGACGGATATATTTACGATCCTGCCGGAGTTAAAGGTGAAAAAGAAGAATTTATGCTTTACATGAGATCATCAGGAAGAGACAAAGTTCAGGATTACGCTGAAAAATTTGGTGTTGAATTCTTCCCAGGTCAGAAACCATGGGCAGTAAAAGCAGATGTTTACATGCCATGTGCAACTCAAAATGAAATCAACATGGAAGAAGCTAAGAAAATAGTAGCAAGCGGATCTAAATACTATATCGAAGTTGCTAACATGCCTACTACAAATGATGCATTGGCATTCTTACAACAAAGCGGAATGATAGTTGCTCCTTCTAAAGCAGTTAATGCCGGCGGAGTTGCTACATCAGCATTGGAAATGAGCCAGAACTCAATGAGATATTCTTGGACATTTGAAGAAGTTGATGCTAAACTTCATGAAATCATGAGAAACATCTACAAAAACTCTGTAGCAGCAGCTGAAGAAGCTGGATTGGGATACAACCTGGTAGCTGGAGCTAACCTTGCTGGATTCAAAAAAGTTGCAGACGCTATGATGGCTCAGGGAATAATCTAATAAAAAATAAAAGCAAGGTTCGCCTTGCTTTTTTTGTTACCTTATTTTTCATTTAATAATTTGGAATTAACATTTTTTCTTCCTGCTAACATTTTGGGAATT
>NZ_CANG01000949.1:0-13427 GCF_000309315.1 Sedimentibacter sp. B4 | reverse complement strand
GTTAATGTTGAAATATGAACAAAATATTGAGTTTTCAACATTTGTCAAGAAAAATTAAAATAATAACAAAGTCAACTGAGTCCATGGGGTTTATGCCGTCGATGGCTCTTATGTATGGCGTGATTGGTTCTGTCATTTCATTGCAGTCATCTCCTTCAAAGCCTTTCTTTTCCTCTGTTATTCCTATGTGGCAGTGGGCATCTATAATTCCAGGCATTACCCAAAATCCTTCTGCATCTATAGTCGTTGTGATGTTGTACTTACTTTCATCGATTTTTTCTGCAACAATTAATATTTTATGTTCATTAATCAATACACATCCGGATTTATAAGTCACTCCGGCCATAGTTAAAACTGTACCGTTTTTTATGAGCAGCATGATTACCTCTAGATTTTTGTCATGCTTTTATTATTTTTAAAAGATTTGATTTTATTCTTTTATATGAAAACAATATTGTTATTTATATTGCATAGTTAAAAAAATTTTGTAAATACTTTTCTCAGGAGGTGAAACAGATGGATAATAACAGAAACAACAACAATAACAACAACAGAAACAACAACAATAATAACAACAGAAACAACGAAAGAAACAACAATAGCAACGATTTAAGAAACAAGAACAACAATGATTTAAGAAACAACAACAAGAACAATGATAACAACAGAAATGATTTAAGAAACAGCAATAACAACAATAACAACGACAACAACAGAAGATAATCAAGCAGGAGAGATATGATGAATTTACAAAACAATACGCTAGCCCCTCATGAAACTCTTGAAGTTCATGAACTATTAAGATCAGAACTCACTTGTTTAAAAAAACTTCAAGCGAATATGTCCATTGTTCAGGACAATGAACTAAAACAGTTTATGAATGAAGCAATGAATTCTAAACAAAGAAGCATTGAGCAGTTGCAGCAATTTATTGCTTCAGGCTCAGCTATGAACAATGGAGGTATGAAATGAGTTTAATGGATTTAATGGGAAACAATATGAGCTTAAGTGACAAGGACATAGCATTTGACATGCTGAAGGATTCCAAGTTTGGATTGACTGGACTCACAATGGCTCTTGCCGAAACCACAAATCCTCAGCTTAGGCAAATGCTTGGGGCACAGCTGAATAACTGTGTTGTAAGCCATCACAGACTATCTGATATTGCTTTATATAAAGGCTGGTATCAGGCATATGCATCTCCAATGCAGCAAATGCAGACTGATATGCAGGATGCAAGAACTGCAATAATGTAACATTAAGGGCATTCGCTATAGCAGCGAATGCCCTTTTGTTTACACAACAGTGTTGACGGATTTCAATGTGTACTTTCCAACTAATTTTTTAAGATTATTTGATTGCTCTGATAGTTCCTGACTTGCAGCTGCACTTTCCTCTGATAGTTCAATATGCAGCTAATAACCCCAAGCGTTATGCTTAAAAAGATAACCGTGGATAATAACTGGCTACTAACATTAGTTATTTGAAACATTTGTCAAAGAACGCTACCATGTCTGAAGCATGTTGTTATATGGTCATTGATAACACCTGTTGCCTGCAAATGGGAATACACAATTATTGTTCCGAGAAACTTAAATCCCCTTTTTTTCAAATCCAGGCTTACCTGATCCGAAAGGCTAGAGGATGCAGGAACCTGAGAAATATCCTGCCAGTTGTTCACCAAAGGCTTATTGCCTGTAAATCCCCAGATGTAGTTGTCAAAGCTTCCGAATTCCTTTTGAATTTCCATAAAACATTTGGCATTGTTAATAGAAGCGTTAATTTTCAGCCTGTTTTTTACTATTCCCTTGTCCTGCATGAGTTCTTCAACCTTATTTTCATCATATTCTGCTACTTTCATATAATCAAATCCGTCATATGCTTTGCGGTAATTTTCTCTTTTTTTCAATATGGTGAGCCAGTTAAGGCCTGCCTGTGCCGATTCAAGCACAAGAAACTCAAAATGTTTCCTGTCATCATGTACAGGAACTCCCCATTCTTCATCGTGATATTTTACATACAGCTCATTGTCGCCGCACCAATCGCATCTGTCCATCTTAACACCCCTTTTATCTTTGTAATTAAAAATACACCAAATTCTCCATACATGCAACAAAAAAGACGGAAACTTTCCACCTTAAATTTATGACAAACCCCGGCGTTGTCATCCTGAACGATAGTGAAGAATCTCATCTTCATTGAAAACATGAGATTCTTCGGGCTACCCCTCAGAATGACAACGTCCAAATTTACTTTGCCATCAAACTGAGACGGAAATATTCTGTCTTTTTATTCCATAATGTCAAATATCTTTACCAATTGATCCGGATTTTCTCCCATACCAGAGTCGCTGCCTGCTTCCCGCTAATATAAAACCTTCCTGTCTCCGGGAATGTTTTGTTTATAGTTATCTTGCTGGAAACCAGCTCTTTGTGTTGTTTGCTATCTTAACCAGCAACAGCATTGTTGGAACTTCTGTGAGCACGCCTACGGTTGTTGCAAGGGCTGCAGGAGATGTAGGACCAAAAAGCGCAATGGCTACGGCTACTGCAAGTTCGAAGAAGTTTGATGCACCTATCATTCCTGCAGGTGCGGCAATGTCATAAGGAAGCTTCACGAATTTGCATGCCAGATATGCAATGAAGAAAATCATAAATGTCTGCAGCGTCAAAGGCACTGCTATTAAAGCAATGTGCAGAGGATTGTTAAGTATTACTTCGCTCTGGAAAGAGAATATCAGAACTAATGTAAGAAGCAGTCCTATAGTTGTTGCATTGTCAAACTTGGACAGGAACTGATTTTCAAAGTATTCAATGCCGTTTTTCTTTATTACATTTATTCTTGTAAGTATTCCTCCGGCAAGAGGTATTACAACAAACAGCACAACAGATAATATCAATGTGTCAAGAGGCACACTTACATCACTTACTCCCAACAGGAATTTTACTATGGGAACAAATGCTGCAAGGATAATAAGGTCATTTGTTGCAACCTGTACCACTGTGTATGCAGGATTACCCTTTGTCAGAGTGCTCCATACAAAGACCATGGCCGTACAAGGAGCGGCACCAAGTAGTATGGCACCTGCAAGATATTCCTTTGCCAAGTCAGGAGCAATGAAATTTTTAAAAACAACATAAAAGAAAAATGAAGCAATTGCATACATGGTGAACGGTTTAATAAGCCAGTTTGTAGCCCATGTAATATACAGACCTTTTGGATTGTTTCTGATATTTTTCAGGCTCTGGAAATCAACCTTCATCATCATTGGATAAATCATTATCCAAATGAGCACGGCCATTGGTATTGATATTTTTGCATATTCAAACTTGTTTAAAAATGCAGGCAAAGCCGGCATAAACCTGCCAATGAGAACCCCAACAATCATGCAAAGGGCCACCCATAGCGATAAATATTTTTGAAAAAATCCTATTCCTGATGAATTTTCACTACCCATAATATTCCTCCAACTCTATTATTTTTTATTTTGCGCGCACAAATCCTGTTTCCTGCAGTTTTCAAAATTTCTGCAGTCTGATTCATACCAAGGAAGCTGACTTATTTTATTAATAACATAATCATATAATTCCTTGTTTTCTCTTATAAATTCTTTGTTTATTTTGTAATATGTCCACTTTGCATTTTTGTAGCTTTCCAAAATGCCTGCTCTCCTGAGAATGGTTAGATGCCTTGAGGCATTGGACTGAGTAAGCTCCAGGCACTCTTCAATTTCACATACACACATTTCGTTTTTTAGAATCTGAGCAAAAATTCGCAGCCTTGTTTCATCTGATAAAGCTTTTAATATTTCTATCAAATCATATACCCCTCATTTGAAATTTTATGTGCAAGCTCTTTAACCTTCTTTTCAATCTCTGCTATTATTTTTTCAAATTCCTCATCGCTTTTTCCTGTTGGATCATCAAGACCCCAATCTTCCTCGTACTTGCTGTCAATAAACGGGCATACTACATTACATCCCATTTTAATTGTTATATCAATTTCAGGAAGTTCAGTGATCAATTTAGAATATTGAGTTTGTTCCATATCTATATTGTAAATCTTTTTAATCAATCTTACTGCATCCTGATTTATTTGAGATTTTGTTTCAGTTCCTGCTGAATAGCTTTCAAAAACATCTCCTGCAATATGCTTTCCAAGTGCTTCAGCCATTTGGCTTCTGCATGAGTTATGCACACAGATAAATGCTACTTTCGGTTTATTGTTCATATATCCTCCTTGATTATTGTTGTATATATATTATATCAACATATGCTCATATGTCGATATGAAATTTGTAAATAAAATGTAATTTTTTTGTAAACACTACTTATCATAATTAAATTTTTATTTATTACATTGACAACAATCTATGTTTAATGCTATTCTTTTAAAATGGTATTAAAATATACATAAGCTGGATACAAAAAAACAAAAGAGGTACATATGGAACAATTTAAAAAAATTACTATAGAGCATAAAGACATACTGACTGAATATTTAAGTTTTAGAAAGTACAGGGTATGCGACTTAAGCGTCGGAAACCTCATATTATGGTCAGATGTTTACAACACTCAGTTTGCAGTCGCAGGAGATAATCTTTTTATAAAGTTTGTCGAAGGCAACGATGAATATTTCACATTCCCTGCAGGAAAAGGTGATTTAAAGCAATCATTTGAATGGTTGTTTGATTACTGCAAAAAACATGACAAGGAGTTCAAATTGAACGTTGTAGACCCTTCCATGTTTGAGGAAATAGAAAATCTTTATCCCGGAATGTTTGAAATTTCTTATCAAAGGGACAATGCAGACTATGTGTACAATGTTGAAGATTTAAAAAATCTTTCAGGCAAGAAGTACCACGGCAAGAAAAATCATGTGAACAAGTTCAAGAAAACGCACATAGACTGGTCCTATGAAAAAATAACTGACGAAAACACCCCTGAATGCATTGATATGGTAAAGGAATGGTGTACACAGAACGGCTGCTGCGAAGATAAATCCAAGGCAGATGAAATATGTGTGCTCATAAAAGGCCTTAAATTAAGAAAAGAACTGAACATGCTCGGCGGAATAATCAGATTAGAAGGAAAAATCATAGCTTTAACATTGGGTGAACAATCTGGTGATGACATGTTTATAATACATTTTGAAAAGGCATTTTCTAATATAGACGGTGCATATCAGATGATAAATCAGCAGTTCATCATAAACGAACTTGCAGGAAACTTTACTTACGTAAACCGCGAAGAAGACATGGGCGTTGAAGGATTAAGAAAAGCAAAGGAATCCTACTACCCTGCTTTTATGGCCGAAAAAGGAATTGTTGTCAAGAAATAATCTTCACCAGTTCGCAGGGGCAAATCTTATGTCTACATACTGAAATCCAGGTTCACAGCCAAATGTTAATATACGGTGCGTAGGGGCGGATCTTGTGTCCGCCCGTGTTTATTAAATATTGACTACCTCTTTAATATAAAGAGGTTTTTTATTTTGTTCAGATATATTTAAAATTCGCTTTTTTAAATAACCTTAAAAACAATAAGTCATAATTATTAAATGCATTTTATTGAATACACCTTATATAATGTATTCCATATTGTTAAGTGCTGTGATAAAATCATCCCATTCTAAATCTGATTGAAAACAAATTATTTAAATATAAATTACTATTTGGAGGATACATGTATAATTCAAGTTATCATCGAGAAGAAATTGAAAAAGTATACGGAAAAATAAGTCCTTTTGAACTTAAGGACAAATTGATAAACCTTGCAGAGGATTCCAGCAAGGGAAGCGCCCATTCATTGCTTGATGCAGGAAGAGGAAATCCCAACTGGATTGCTGCAACACCTAGAGAAGCTTTTTTTACATTTGGACAATTTGCTGTTCTAGAAAGCCGCAGAACGTGGAACCAGGGAGACCTGTCAGGTATGCCCAAGAAGGAAGGAATAGCTGAACGTTTCAAGGAATTTGTTAAAAACAATCCAGAGGCTCCTGGAATTAATTTGCTTAAAAAGATGATTAATTATGGTATCACCGTTAAATGTTTTAATGCAGATGCCTGGATTCATGAACTTGTTGATGGAATTATTGGCGACAATTATCCTCAGCCTGACAGAATGCTGCGCCATGTGGAACTTGTAGTCAATGATTACCTGATTCAGGAGCTTTGCTACAATGAACCACTGGAAAGGAAGTTCAACACATTTGCTGTTGAAGGTGCTACTGCTGGAATGTGCTATATTTTCGATTCTCTCATAGCAAACAACATATTGTCCAGAGGTGACAAAATTGCGTTGATGACTCCTATTTTCACTCCATATCTGGAAGTCCCTCATTTGCCCAGGTATAATTTCGAAGTCGTTAATATTTCAGCTGATGAAATTGATGAAAAAGGAAGACACACGTGGCAGTATCCTGAAGGTGAACTGGACAAGCTGAGAGATACGTCTATCAAAGCATTGTTTGTTGTAAATCCAAACAATCCTCCGTCAGTTGCAATGAAGGCAGAGACTGTAAAGCAGCTAAAGGATATAGTAAAAAATTCAAACCCTGATTTAATGATTATTTCAGACGACGTATACAGTACATTTGTAGACAATTTTGTTTCCATAATGGCAGATTTGCCATACAACACCATTGGCGTTTATTCCTACTCCAAGTACTTCGGAGTAACCGGATGGCGCCTTGGAACCATTGCATTATATGAAGACAATGTATTTGACAAACTGTTGAGAGAGCAGGATGAAGACAGAAAAGGTAGAGCAAGAAGGCGTTATTCCGGCTTATCAACTGATCCTGACAAGATTCCGTTCATAGACAGGATTATAGCCGACAGCAGACAGGTTGCTCTCAACCATACTGCAGGACTTTCCACACCACAGCAGGTTCAGATGGCATTCTTCTCACTGTTTGCCATAACAGACAAGGAAAACACATACAAAAAATTAACCAAAAGCATATGCCGCCGCCGTAAAAAACTGTTGTTTGACGGATTGGGCCTGGAACTTAATGTTGATGCTTACGATGCAGCTTACTACACTCACTTTGATCTTCTGGAATGGGCTACAACAAACTACAACGTTGAATTTGCCAGGTATCTGCAGGACAATTACAAACCGGTTGACATTCTCATACGTCTTGCTGAACAATCATCCATTGTGCTTATGAACGGCAGCGGATTTGGAGCTTCTGAATGGTCCATAAGAATTTCTCTGGCTAATCTAAGCGACGAATCATATTCCAAAATTGGCGAAATCCTTTATGATATTTTAGGAAAGTATGTTGAAGAATGGAAAGCATCCAAGTAATAAATTGGGACTGTTGAATTAAGCATATTCATGTCATCCTGAGCATTAGCGAAGGATCTCATCTTTTGAATTATGAGATTCTTCGGCTAAAGCCTCAGAATGACGTGATAATAAGCACTAATGCGCAACAGCCCCATTATATTTACAATTAATTATTCTCTTTCATAACCTTGTAAAAATGTTTAAGGTTATCAGGAACAACATATTCAACTTCCTTGTAACTGCTGTTTGAACTTCCTCCGTACACTTCCTTAAGAATTCCTTCAATTATCATTGCCTTAGGCGGTTCAGTATATTCATTTCCCTGATAAATCCAAACCCTGCAGTCTACTTCATCACCGCACAAATCTCCGCAGGACTCACAGAGACTTTCCTTGTATTCCATTTGTATATCCTGTCCATTTACACGAATTGTCGGAGATGTGAGGAATTGGTATTTTACAGCCAGTTCTTCAGTGTTTACATTGACCTTGTTTATTACAACATCTGTTCCTGTCGCTTCCAGAACATGAGAGACATCCTTCAAAGCCTCATCAAGATTGCTTTCTGCTCCCTGACATCTCGTACACACACTTAAATCCAGGAACAAAAAGTCTATAGTAATTTTTTTCCTCTCAGATTTAACTTCCTCTTTGCTTGAACAACATCCGGTTGAACCTGAGCAACATGAACTTTTCTTTTTGATACCGGTTATACGCCCTAAAACTTCTTTTTCATTATCCATTTATCTTCTCCTTTACTACAAGATTTCAAAATCAGTCAAACTACTTTATTAAGCATACTTTTCATACATTTAAATATAAAACATCGATATTCATCTATGTTTTATTATATTTTATATATAGACATATGTCAATATTCTTGATGTCGTTTATTTAAAGTCATAAATTTTCGCAAACATATTGACATTTATCTATGTATTGAATATAATAAAATAGATAGTCGTCAATGTATAGTAATGAAAATTAATCACTAAATCATAATACAGAATCAAAGGAGAACTAATGTTTATATTTCAATGGTTGAATAACCAATTACTTAAAATGGAGTGGCTTTCCAATTTAATAAAGCTTATGGTAGAAAATGTTTTTGGTCTCAGTGTCCAGGAAAGAATTGGTGGAAGCATTCACTTTTTCATATATGATGTTATTAAAATATTCATATTGCTTTCAGTGTTGATATTTGCAATTTCATATATACAAAGCTATTTTCCTCCTGAAAGAACAAAAAAAATATTAGGAAGATTCAATGGAATATCAGGTAACATCCTGGGAGCCTTGCTAGGAACAGTAACTCCCTTTTGTTCATGTTCTTCAATTCCGTTGTTCATTGGATTCACAAGTGCAGGGCTGCCCATAGGCGTGACATTTTCATTTTTAATATCATCGCCATTGGTTGACCTGGCATCAGTGTTGTTGCTGGCAAGTATTTTCAACTGGAAAATTGCTATAGCTTATGTTGTGGTTGGTCTTGTGCTTGCAGTATTAGGAGGAACTATAATCAGCAAGTTGCATCTTGAAGAATATGTAGAACCTTTTGTATATGGAAACAAATCAGTTGATCTGGAACAGGAAGATTTGACAGTTAAGGACAGAATAGATTTTGGAAAAGAACAGGTTAAGTCAATAATAAAAAAAGTATGGATGTACATTTTAATAGGAGTAGGCATTGGTGCAGCAATACACAACTGGATTCCGGAATCTGTCATAAGTGCAATTCTGGGCCAGGACAAATGGTATTCAGTACTTATAGCAACATTTGTCGGTGTACCAATGTATGCAGATATATTCGGAACATTGCCCATTGCAGAAGCTTTGGTTGCAAAAGGAGTAGGACTTGGAACAGCACTTTCCTTCATGATGGGAGTTACAGCCTTGTCACTGCCTTCAATGATATTGCTTAAACAAGTTGTGAAGCCAAGACTTTTATGGACTTTCTTTGGATTGGTAACTGTGGGTATAATAATCATCGGATATGCTTTTAATGCCTTCGGGTATATATTTATTTAAATTATAAGGAGAATATTATGATAATTAAAATTTTAGGATCAGGCTGCAAAAACTGTGTAGCTTTAAAAGAAAACACAGAAGCTGCCCTCAAATCAACAGGAATTGATGCAGAAGTAATTAAAGTTGAAGCGATGAAAGACATTGTATCATATGGTGTAATGCAGACACCTGCATTGGTTATTGACGAAAAAGTCATGTCTTACGGTAAAGTTCTTAAGCCTAAAGATATAGAAGCAATACTTCAAAAAGTGAAATAGCAGATGATAAATAAAGAAGAGGTACGCCTCTTCTTTTTATATAACATTTATTTAATTGATGTTAAATCAGTGATAAAATTTTGAAACTGTTCTATCTTTTCTACATTCAAAGAATAGTGCATCCACTTACCTTCTTTTCTGGAATCCACAAGTCCGCATTCAGTTAAAATTTTCATATGGTGTGATAATGTAGGCTGCTTTATGTTAAAATCAGCCAGTATCTTGCATGCACATTTTTCACCGCTTGTGAGGGTATGTATTATCATCATTCTGTTTACATCTGACAATGCTTTAATTATTTTATAACTTTCTTCAAACTCTTTATCTTCCATGATTCTCCTCATTAATGATGTTGAAATAATTTATTTCCGGTTAAAATGTTATTTACATTCATTATAACATCATGCATGAATTTTATCAAATCCAACATTGTCAATAAGTTAAATTTAAATAAGATTGAGTTCTTTTGCGATGCTATAAAATATATCAACAATCTTTGGATCATAAAATGTGCCACTGCAAGCTATAATTTCTTTTGTTGCTTCAGACTCATGCATTGCCTTGTGATAAGGTCTGTCGTTTGTCATGGCATCAAAACTGTCAACAACAGCAAGAATACGGCACTCAATTGGTATATCTTCTTTTGACAGTCCAGAAGGATAACCTGTACCATCCCATCTTTCGTGATGATGGAAAATTAGCGGAGCAATATCCTTAATTTCCAATGATTCCAAAGCAATTCTTTCACCAATTGACGTGTGAGTCATCATAACCTTCCATTCATCTTCTGTGAGCTTTTCCGGCTTTTTCAAAATGCTGTCCGGAATACCGATTTTTCCTATATCATGAAACTTGGTCAGCAAAATCAGACGGTCCATTTGATCCTGATGTAAAAGCAGTGCCTCTCCTATTAGAACAGCCAATTTTTCCATTCGCACCACATGTCCTTCAGAAACATAATCCTTTGCTTCCAAAGCCTTCATGAGGGTTTTTACAAAAGTGCCTCTTGTACTTTCCTTCTTGAGAAGCTTGTTCTGATACATATTGTTATCAGCTACTTGAAACAAGTATTCCATATTGACAAGTCCAATTGTATGGTGAGAATATCCATAAGCAACAGACATATTGCCGTTTGGTGCAGTAAAATTATACTGCTCAATTTTCAAGGAAAGAGTATTAAGCAGCTTTTCCACTTGTTCCTCTCCAACACTCTCAAGTATGACCCCGAACTCATCCCCTCCAATGCGCGAAATATGTCCATAATCTTCAAATACTTCACGGATAATATTTGCGGTGTCAATAATTATCCTATCACCAGCAAGATGACCCAATGTGTCGTTGATAAACTTGAGTCCATTCAAATCTATTGATACAGCCGTTATTTTCTCTATTTCTTTTCCGTTGTATTTATTCATGGTTTCTTCAAAACATCTGCGGTTGTAAAGATTTGTCAGATTATCCCTCTCAACCAAATCTCTCAGTCTATGTTCCATAATGATGCGCTCCGTCATGTTTCGAAGCATAATTAGGATTTCATTGCTTTCTGACTGATGAAAACGGGCTTCATAATAATAAGACTTTCCATCAATTTCCAACTTCAGTTCCTTTATGTAAACAGATTGTCCCAGCTGCACCTTAAGTGCAGCACTGCTTAAAGTTTCCATGATTTCACTGTTGCTAAGAAAATGTTTAAGTATATAATCGTCATTCCTTGATGCTGCTGTAACCGGACTGATGTTTCCGTAGGGATTGCTCACAAGCAAGATATCAGGAATTGTTGAAATAATAGCCTTATTTCGTGCATTGATTTTTTCAAGATCCTGTATTTTATTCTGAAGCTCCGGGTAATAATTTTTACGAAATGAATCCTCTCCTAATCCAATAATAGAGTCTCTGCTGAAATTTTTCTTGTTCTTTTGGCCATATGAGTTTTCCATAAAAACAATCACCGCCGTCCTTTAATAAATTTTTTTACTGAATTTTCAATATTATATTTCATTATAATTCCTTACTTTTCCTTAGAATCTTTTTAAAGATTGCTCTTATCTCTTCCTTGGTGACAGTTTTGGGATTTGTGATTATGCAGGGGTCTTCCATTGCATCATCTGACAGCTTGTCTAAAATGTCATCATTCAATGCTTCTACTTCCTCGTAATCTTTAACTCCAAGGTTAATTCTCAATGTTTTAATCTTTTCAATCAGACTTTCTTTTATCTCATAACTATTTTTGTCTTTTATTTCCAAACTAAGCTTTTCTGCAATATCTGTATAACGCTGTGGCACAGCATCAAAATTCAAGTCAATAACATGTTCAAGCAAGACGCTGTTGCATTCACCATGAGGTAAATCAAGAAGCCCTCCCATGCTGTGTGCCATTGCATGAACCAGCCCAAGACTCGCATTTGAAAAAGCAAGACCTGCGTGGAGAGAACCAAGCATCATCTTAAACATGGTATCAACACTTCTTTCCCTCTTTACTGATTCCTCAATATTTTCCCCAATAATGTGTATGGCCTCAAGGGCATGTACATTTGCAAGATTCGAGTGTGCATTTGAAACATAAGCTTCAATTGCATGAGTCAAAGCATCCATACCGGTACATGCTGTGAGATAAGTTTCTAAAGTCATGAGGGGAACAACATCCAGCAGAGCAAGGTCCGGTACAACCTTCTTGCTGATAATTGCTTTCTTCACCATATTAGCCGTATCATAAATTATAGCAAACTGTGACACATCTGCTGATGCGCCGGCAGTTGTTGGTATGCAAATAAGTGGAGGTCCGGGAAAATTTATTTCATCAACTCCTTCATAATCCAGAATACTTCCGCCATTGGTTGATACAATGCTTATTCCCTTTGCACAGTCAATAGGGCTGCCTCCTCCAATGGCAATAATCAAGTCACACTTTTCAGAAATAAACATTTCAGCTCCCTGCATGACTTCACTGTCTCTTGGATTTGATGTCACATGACTAAACATACAATAATCAGGAACACGATTTTTAATCTCTTCCAGTATATCCATGAACCATGGAAGAGAAAGCAAATTCGCATCTGTTACAACCATTGGTTTCTTTGAAGCGAAATGCATAATATATCTTCCTATCATCAGTCTTGCATCAATCCCGGTAATAATTTCAGGTGCAACGAATTTTCTTAATTCAGTAGTTATTTCCATAAAGCCTCCCTCCCATCTATTACTAAAATTTATACCCTATGGCATAATCCATAATCAACATAATAATTAATTTCTGCACAAGTAAAACGATATTTCAAAAATTATATCATATGCCATATTTATTTTGAAGTTTTTATTTCAAAAATTCATATATTGTTCAGGCCAAATTTCCTATTGCTATCTTTAAAATAAAGAGATCAATAATTTTTTTCCGGATGGACATTAATAAATATAGGTATGTCTTCTATTCTGTAATAAAAATAAACGTCCTCTTCATTAAAATAATAAATTTCATCATTGCTTTTGACAATATACTCTTTTGACTTATTGTTTAAAACATATATGTTATCATGAATTTTCTCATATTCACCCTCTTCGAGGACATCGAACTGCTTATATCTGCAGTAATAATTATTATTATCAAAAACAAAATATTCTACCTCTCCCGTTATAGCTTCCCCCATAATATAAGTACCAACAATATTTTTGTTCACTTGTTTTTCTACATTCAATATAAATAATATCAATATCAATATTATTAACATAATGTATTTATAATTTTTCTTTAAATACTTTTCTGTTTTACTGATAAAGTTTCTCATAGTACCCCCGTTTTGATTTGATAATTTTTCTTGCTGCTAAAAGCGACTAATTATTTAATGATTATTTTA
>NZ_CANG01000950.1:0-2535 GCF_000309315.1 Sedimentibacter sp. B4 | reverse complement strand
TTATTTTTTGCGCCGAAGGGCGACATAGGTCCACCTAGCGGAGTTGCGGAGCAACTTTTATAGATTATAAGAAATTAACAGACGTAATAAATTCTGGAATTTTTCAGTTAAACCAATAGCACACACCTAGTAATCAGCATAGAGAGTAATAATCATAATCTATATGTCAAATATTTGACACGGTGTCAGTTTTCGGACAATTATTTATTTAACTGCACTTAAGAATTCATTGAAAATTACATAAAGAAAATATTTTCCAAAATGGCACGCAAATTGCTTGCAGTATTTCAGGAATTATAAAATAATATGTGGGAGATATAAATATGAGAATTGAACAGCATCCTATTCTCCAATTTCATAAGGGAAAGAAATTGAAGTTTACATTCAACGGCGAGGAAGTTGAAGGATTTGAAGGAGAGACAATAGCTGCAGCACTTCACGCAGCAGGGGTCAAGGTTCTTGGACGAAGTTTGTTTTTGCACAGGCCAAGAGGCTTTTACTGTGCCATAGGAAACTGCTCCTCATGTCTTATGACTGTCAACGGCAAAGCAAATGTAAAAACATGCGTGACAGATCTTGAGGAAGGAATGGTTGTAGAAACTCAGGAAGGCAAGGGTGTGATAATATGAAACAGGCGGAATTATTGATAATAGGCGGAGGACCGGCAGGTCTGTGTGCTGCAATCAGTGCAGCATCAAGCGGAGCCAATGTTCTAGTGGCTGAAAGAAACAAAAATCTCGGAGGGCAGCTGGTTAAGCAAACTCATATGTTTTTCGGCTCAGAAAAACAATATGCTTCAACAAGAGGAATTGACATAACCGGAATATTGCTCAATGAACTAAGCAAGTACAAGGAAAATGTGGAAATAATGACAGACACCACAATTGTGGGGATGTTTGAAGACGGTGTTGTAACAGCATTACACAAAGAAGACAATTATTTTAAGATTAAACCAGATGCAGTTGTTGTTGCAACCGGTGCTTTTGAAAAGGCTCTTGCATTTCCAAACAACGACCTTCCAGGAATTTACGGAGCCGGTGCAGTGCAAACTCTCATGAATGTGTACGGTGTTAAGCCAGGCAACAAAGTTCTCATGGTGGGAGCAGGAAACATAGGTCTTATTGTGAGCTACCAGCTCATGCAGGCTGGAGTTGAAGTATCTGCAATACTTGATGCTGCCCCGAGAATAGGAGGATATCTTGTTCATGCATCAAAAATCAGAAGAATGGGAGTTCCCATATTAACATCACATACTGTGAAAGAAGCAATAGGCAAGGAATTTCTGGAAAAGGCAATCGTGTGCCAGGTTGATGATAAATTTAATCAAATTGAAGGAACTGAAATAGAATTTGATGTTGATGTAATGTGCATTTCTGTTGGATTAACACCACTTAATGAACTGCTGTCCATGAGGGGATGCCAGATGAAGTATGTTCCTCAGTTAAGCGGAATTGTTCCCTTAAGAAATGAAAACTATGAAACAACAATAGAAAATGTTTTTGCAGCCGGAGACACAACCGGTGTTGAAGAAGCAAGTGCCGCAATGGTTGAAGGATATCTTGCAGGGCTTTGTGCTGCAGCAAAAATAGGCCATATGACAGATGATTTTGAAGAAAGAAAAAATGACTATGTTAAGCAGCTGGAAAGTCTGCGCTCAGGACCTGTTGGAAAGCATATTTTGTCAGGTATAGAACAAATAGTAATAAAAGGAGAACAATATGTTTGAAAAAACCGGCATTCCAAGTGAAGAAATGATAAGAGAGAAATTTCCTCCCATTGAAAGAATAAATAAAGGCCCTGTGGCCGTAGTTGAATGCTACAAGGAAATACCATGCAATCCCTGTGAAACAGCATGCAGGTTCAGTGCAATAACCATAGGCGAAGACATAAACAACATTCCTGTTTTAAATGAAGATAATTGCACAGGATGCGCCATATGCCTGAGCAAATGTCCTGGCCTTGCCATAATGGTTGTAGATGGTTCAAAATCTGACACTACAGTACAGGTGAAACTTCCTTATGAATTTTTGCCTCTTCCTGCATCAGGAGAAACTGTTAAGGGACTTGACAGGGAAGGCAAAATCATAGCCGACGTCAAGGTTATACAGGTTCAAAATCCAAAATCTTTTGACAGAACTCCCGTTGTAACAATCGAAGCAGACAGAAGCATCATGTACAAAATAAGAAATATCAGGATGGAGGCAAAATAATGGATGAAAATACAATTATCTGCAGATGCTCAGATGTAACTCTTAAGGAAGTAAGAGAACTCATAAGTGAAGGCTACGTTACATTTGATGAAATAAAAAGAATAACACGAATTGGCATGGGACCGTGTCAGGGAAAGACATGCGGTCAGCTTGTCATGAGGGAAATTGCCAATGCCACTGGGCAAAATATTAAAGACGTTAAGTTCCAGACAAACAGGCCTCCTGTTGTGGGCGTCAAACTTGGACTCATTGCAGAGGAGGGAAGAAGATGAAAAACATTGCTGATGTGGTAATTATAGGCGGAGGAATATCAGCTGCTCTACTG
>NZ_CANG01000951.1:0-1074 GCF_000309315.1 Sedimentibacter sp. B4 | reverse complement strand
CCTTGGTAAGGTTCTTCGCGTTGCTTCGAATTAAACCACATGCTCCGCTGCTTGTGCGGGTCCCCGTCAATTCCTTTGAGTTTCAGTCTTGCGACCGTACTCCCCAGGCGGAGTGCTTATTGTGTTTACTTCGGCACTGAATATCGCTACCCAACACCTAGCACTCATCGTTTACAGCGTGGACTACCAGGGTATCTAATCCTGTTTGCTACCCACGCTTTCGTGACTCAGCGTCAGTTACAGTCCAGTAAGTCGCCTTCGCCACTGGTGTTCCTCCTAATATCTACGCATTTCACCGCTACACTAGGAATTCCACTTACCTCTCCTGCACTCAAGTAATACAGTTTCAAATGCCAACTATGGTTAAGCCATAGCCTTTTACATCTGACACATATTACCGCCTACTCACCCTTTACGCCCAGTAAATCCGGACAACGCTCGCCCCCTACGTATTACCGCGGCTGCTGGCACGTAGTTAGCCGGGGCTTCCTCCTTGGCTACCGTCATTTTTTTCGTCACCAAGGACAGAGTTTTACGATCCGAAGACCTTCTTCACTCACGCGGCGTCGCTGCATCAGAGTTTCCTCCATTGTGCAATATTCCCCACTGCTGCCTCCCGTAGGAGTCTGGACCGTGTCTCAGTTCCAGTGTGGCCGTTCACCCTCTCAGGCCGGCTACTGATCGTCGCCTTGGTGAGCCGTTACCTCACCAACTAGCTAATCAGACGCGAACTCATCCTGTACCTCTAAATCAATTTGACTTCTCTCTCATGCGAGAAAAAAGTGTTATCCGGTTTTAATCCCAGTTTCCCGAGGCTATTCCTGTGTACAGGGCAGATTGTTCACGCGTTACTCACCCGTCCGCCACTAAGCATATCCGAAAATATACTTCGTTCGACTTGCATGTGTTAGGCACGCCGCCAGCGTTCGTCCTGAGCCAGGATCAAACTCTCGTTTAATATTCTTGCTCAAGATAACGCATAGCATTATCTGTCTTTTTTTACTTTTTGTTTTGTTTGTTCTTTTTTAGAACTCTCAAAGGTTTCTTATGCTGTTTTATTGTCTAAGTTCGTTG
>NZ_CANG01000952.1:0-1157 GCF_000309315.1 Sedimentibacter sp. B4 | reverse complement strand
ATGTAAATTTGTGAATTAGATTGCAAGCTACATAATGGATTCAATATCCAGGTTGTTCCGAGGTAGCTCAATGGTGGAGCAACCGGCTGTTAACCGGTAGGTCGTGGGTTCGAGCCCCACCCTCGGAGCCAAAATACATGATAATAGGGCCACTTAATTGGCAACACGATTATCGTCGCGGGATAGAGCAGTTGGAAGCTCGTCGGGCTCATAACCCGGAGGCCGTTGGTTCGAATCCAGCTCCCGCTACCAAAAAAAATTAAGGCCCTATGGTCAAGCGGTTAAGACACCGCCCTTTCACGGCGATAACCCGGGTTCGAATCCCGGTAGGGTCACCATTTAAATTAGAATAAAAAAGAAACAAGCATGGGAGCTTAGCTCAGTTGGGAGAGCATCTGCCTTACAAGCAGGGGGTCATAGGTTCGAGCCCTATAGTTCCCACCATTTAAATAATTACATTAAAAATTGCGGCCTGGTAGTTCAGTTGGTTAGAATGCCAGCCTGTCACGCTGGAGGTCGAGGGTTCGAGCCCCTTCCAGGTCGCCAATAAATACATGCTGGTGTAGCTCAATCGGTATAAGCAGGGAGCCCAAATCGTGGTTTTAGATTTGGTGCGAGTCGCTTAGTCCGTGTGATGAGAGTAATAAAGTCACAAGAGTACATTATTGCGGTAAAAAGTAAATACATGCTGGTGTAGCTCAATCGGTAGAGCAACTGACTTGTAATCAGTAGGTTGAGGGTTCAAGTCCTTTCACCAGCTCCATTAACTAAATATAAAATTATTGAGGAAGAGTTCCCGAGTGGCTAAAGGGGACGGACTGTAAATCCGTTGGCACCGCCTTCATTGGTTCGAATCCAATCTCTTCCACCAATTTTGCGGAAGTGGCTCAGTGGTAGAGCATCGCCTTGCCAAGGCGAGGGTCGCGAGTTCGAATCTCGTCTTCCGCTCCAAAAAATTTAATTCATAGAATTAAAAAATGGGATTGACATATTAATATAATATGTTATAAACTAAATAAGAATCATATTATTATGCGGGTGTAGCTCAATGGTATAAGCAGAGAGCCCAAATCAAGATTTTCGATTTGGTGCGAATCGCTTAGTCAGGGAGAGTATGACTCACATGAATTAGAAAAAACAAATATCATATTACATTA
>NZ_CANG01000953.1:0-937 GCF_000309315.1 Sedimentibacter sp. B4 | reverse complement strand
ATTATATATTATGGGCCTTTAGCTCAGTTGGTTAGAGCGCCCGGCTCATAACCGGTAGGTCCAAGGTTCGAGTCCTTGAAGGCCCACCATATGCCCAGATAGCTCAGTCGGTAGAGCAGGAGACTGAAAATCTCCGTGTCCGTGGTTCGATTCCGCGTTTGGGCACCAAAGAAAAGGCTGTTTCATGTAGTTACTACGTGAGGCAGTTTTTTATTGCAAAAAATTAAGAACTACAAAACAATACTACATATCAACTTAACGTTGAGAATAAAAGTGGTGTACAATATAATCAATAGATAGATTTATTCATAAAAAATTGCTTTAATATTGTGACTCGATATAAAAGATATTAAAGTACTACCATTTGATCCAGTATTCATCCCTAGAAGTAAAAGCTTCTACACATATATTACCTGGTACAACTAATGATTAGAAGAAAAACAATAAATGGATTCAGAGTTATTACTAAAGGAAAATGGTTTATGACATGCGCTTTAATATAAAAGCTTATTAATGGTTATGTGTGAGGCAGTTTTCAGTATAGAACGGTAGGCCCATTATATGTATAGATTTACAGTATGAAGCAACATAGTAGGCTAAAACTCAATAAGGGCAAGTTAAAAGCATATTCAAGGGGGGCATTTTTATCGCACAACTAGCCCAATAAATTAGCCAATACTGATTATTAAGTATAATGGACTTGTAATATGAATTTCAGTATAATCTGAATAAGTTTAAGTTGAAAAGAGACTGTATTTTGCGTTTAAAACAGTTCACTTTTATGTTTGAGCGATTAGATGATTTTATAAAGAATGAGAGGTAAGAGCTGTTTTGAAGGAGTTAGAGATAATTAGTTTGAAAAACAGTATTATTCACGAAAATAAGACAATGCGAATTATATTAACAATAAAAAATACATCGTTAAGTGGCTAAACGA
>NZ_CANG01000954.1:0-236 GCF_000309315.1 Sedimentibacter sp. B4 | reverse complement strand
GCTACTATTCATAAGATAGCTTTAATAGATTATCATAACACTTATTGTTTGTCAATCTATTTTTTAAAATGGTGCCCAAACGCGGAATCGAACCACGGACACGGAGATTTTCAGTCTCCTGCTCTACCGACTGAGCTATCTGGGCACATGGTGGGCCTTCAAGGACTCGAACCTTGGACCTACCGGTTATGAGCCGGGCGCTCTAACCAACTGAGCTAAAGGCCCATAATATATTT